>JBDNIP010000935.1:0-4232 GCA_041688245.1 Algoriphagus sp. | reverse complement strand
TGAGAAATACGTAATCGCTTTATCACGGACTGATCGCAAACCGGAGGTCATGATGAAGAACGTATGTTTATCGCAGTTGACGGTATACACTTTTTTGGAGCTGGTGGTTTCGCTTCCACTTGTAATTCTGGTATCAGATAGACCTACGATGCCATCTTTGGTCTTTATGCCGAGGCAAAATGTCATTCTTGATTCGATGATTGCTTGGTGAAATTATCCCGTATGGTGAAGAAGTTGCTGTCAATTTTCTCTGAGATTATATTGATTTTAACTTGAAGATTATCCAAATATTCATGCAGCCCAAAAGCTATTATTTCTTTAACATCAGCAAATTCAAGTTTGGAGCGAAGTTCTCCGATATCTTTCTCCGCAAGATTTTTATAGCCTGCTCCTAAATTACCTGAAATACGGTGCAGGCAATGTTCAGCCTCCTTAATGCAATAATAAATCGATCTGGGAAAATATTTATTTAAAACCAGAAACTCCACTACACTAGCGGGGGCTATGTTTCCATAAGTTCTTCGATACGTATTGAAGGCCGTGACCGACTTGAGCAAAGCCATCCAGTGCAAGAAATCCAATGGTGTACCTACCTCCTCTTCTGAAGGCAATAGAATATGATACTTCACATCCAAGATTCTGGAGGTTTTGTCAGCTCGCTCGAGGAATTGACCCAACTGCCGGAAATACCAGCCTTCTGTCCGTGCCAGACTACTGTCTGCTATTCCATAAAGTAGGAGGATTTGATTTTTAACTTTTTCGAAGAAAGCGCGAGGATCTTCCTTTTTCCAACTATTTTTAGCCAGTCCATCCTGCATCATGTAGTGCAATTCGTTGCTCTTCTCCCAAGTTTCTTTGCTCAGATTTTCACGAATAATTCTAGCGTTCTCTCTGGCACTTCGAACTGCTGAAAGCATTGAATTCGGATTCTTACTATCAAAAGCTAAAAAGAATAAGACTTTTTCGCTGTCGAATCCATTGTTGTGTTTATTGTATAAATCCAAATCTCCCGTGGCAGCCACAAGTGGCTTCCATTGCTCCTTCATATCGACAGGAAGATCCTGCATTAAATTGAAGTTCACATCGATGAATCGCGCATAATTCTCTGCTCGCTCTAGGTATCTGCCTAGCCAATACATATGGTTTGCTACTCTACTCAGCATAGTTCTTTTTGATTATTAATATAGGACCCAAGTGTCCTTAGTTCCTCCACCTTGGGAGCTGTTCACTACGAGGGAGCCTTTTTTCAAGGCCACTCGGGTCAAGGCACCGGGGATTACTTCGATCTCTTTTCCGTACAAAATATAAGGTCGGAGGTCTACGTGTCTTCCTTCAATTCCTTCGTCAGTCAGGGTAGGTACTGTAGAAAGTGAAAGCGTAGGCTGAGCGATGTAATTGGTTGGATTATTCTTGATCAATTCCCTGAATTTATCGTGCTCTTCTTTGGTTGCTTGTGGTCCGATCAGCATCCCGTAACCTCCCGCAGCATTTGTTTCTTTGACTACTAATTGGTCAATGTTGTCCAAGACATATTGACGATCGGCTTCCTCTCGGCAGAGGTAAGTGGGCACATTATTTAAAATCGGCTCTTCGTTCAAGTAGTATTTAATGATTTTCGGAACATAAGCGTAAACCGCTTTATCATCCGCTACGCCTGTTCCCGGTGCATTTGCCAAGGCGATATTTCCAGCTTTATAAGCTTCGAAAAGTCCTGGCACTCCAAGCATGGAATCAGGGTTGAAAGTCAATGGATCCAAGAAAGTGTCATCTATTCGACGATACAAGACATCGATTTTCTGGAGGCCTTGTGTAGTCTGCATGTAAACAATTTTATTCTCTACAATCAGATCTACGCCAGAGACCAACTCTACCCCCATTTGCAAGGCAAGGTAAGAATGCTCGTAATAGGCAGAATTGTAAATCCCAGGAGTCAATACTCCCACTACGGGCTTAGGGTTATCCGATAGATTCTGGAGCATCCGTAGCAATTTTGCAGGATAATCAGATAAAGGCATTACTCCGCGTTTGTAAAAAAGTTGCGGATAAGCCCGCTTGATAATCTCCCTGCTTTCGAGCATATAGGACACCCCTGATGGACAACGAAGATTATCCTCCAGAATATAGTATTCACCATCCTCGGCTTTGACCAGGTCAGTTCCTGTGATATGACACCAGATCCCTTTTGGGGGAGTCAATCCGACGCAAGGTTCAAGGTAATCTTTACTTTTTAAGATCAAATCTGAAGGGATTATTCCATCTTTTAAGATCCGCCGCTCATTGTAAATATCCTGTAGGAACATGTTTAGCGCATTCGTTCGCTGCTTCAATCCAGCTTCCAATTTCCGCCATTCTTCATTTGGAATTATACGCGGAATGATATCCAAGTGGAGAATTTTTTCCAAGCCTTGATTGTCATGATATACATTGAAAGTCATCCCCATCGAGCGCTGAGTCTGATTTGCCGAGTACTGCAAAAGATGCATTTTCTTAGCTGTGTTTTTTTTCAAAGTCTCACAAAACTCCAAATAGTGTGCTCTGGTCTCCCCTTCCGGAGTAAACATTTCATCGTAGTGTTCTCCTGATTTGTACCCTTCTGTTTTCATGAAGTCTAACGATTGGTTAATTATTGAAAAATATAGCAGTATTAAATGAGATTAAAAAAATCGCTTCGTGTATTTACGAATAATTTAATATTTCATTGTGTTTGTTCAATAAAGCTTAAAAAGCAGTGTATTTTGAGGTTTATAAATCATAACTAAAATAAGGATTCCACTTTTAAGCAATGGTGAAGCGACTTCTGAAAATACAAGATTCCAAATGGGTTATGCAAATCACGATTTGGAGACAGATCAAAGATGTGATTTTTATTTCCATTGGGGTATTTATGGCTAGTATTGGCTTGAAAGGCTTTCTACTGCCTAATGGATTCTTTGATGGTGGAGCAATGGGAATTTCACTGCTGCTGGAACTACTGACTCCGATGAATCTTTCCGTGTTGATCATCTTGGTCAATCTTCCTTTTATCCTTTTGGGAGCAAAGCAGATTTCTTTGGCCTTCGCGATCAAGAGTACGATTGCTATTTTTGGCTTGGCGCTACTGGTTCACTTCATCGAATTCCCCACCATTACCGCCGATAAACTATTAATCGCCGTTTTTGGTGGTTTTTTCTTAGGGAGTGGAATAGGATTTGCCATCAGAGGTGGCGCAGTAATTGACGGAACAGAAGTGCTGGCTATCTCGGTAAGCAGGAAGTCCAGCTTGACTGTTGGCGACTTTATCACTGTATTCAATGTATTCTTATTTATAGTAGCTGCATTCTTTGTAAATCTGGAAACTGCCATGTATTCGCTGCTCACCTATTTCTCGGCTTCGAAAACCGTTGACTTCATTATCAATGGTGTGGAAGAATACCTTGGTGTGATGATCATGTCTCCTTTGGCAGAAGATATCAAATCCATGATTTCTTATGATTTAGGAAGGGGTGTAACTGTCTTGAAATCGGACGGAGGCTATGGTGAAAAAGCAAAGCTCCACCCCGATCGAAAAGTATTGTTTTGCGTGATTACCCGACTGGAAGTGACCCGTATGCTGACAGAAATCGATAAGATTGACCCTTCGGCATTTGTGATCCAATATCCAATCAAGGATACAAAAGGCGGAATGATCAAGAAGCGACCACTGCATTAACTCTAGTAGCAAGACTTCAGTATCAAGAAACGAGATTTTAGAACCAAGAGAAAAGAGTCAAGAAATCCGATTTACGTGATTTCGTTTTGTTACGACACAAACCGAGGCAGATAAAGGCTGAATAACAATGACCAAACTCAATTATCTAAGTCACAAATTTCATAAATGAGACTGACTATAAATCTAAATCAAGGTTGTCAAACCCGAAAAATCTTTAGAATTTTTGACTTAAAAAGCTTTGCTTACCCGGCTAATATGAGCCTTTAAGCTTTCATTTTTGATTTGGTCTAATACCTGTAAGTCAACCGTCAGGGGGAAATCACTGGAATTGATCTCCATCCAAAGCTTTCCAAGAGTCTTTCTATCAACTGGGTTTATGATCACTAAGTCCAAATCGCTCCGATCATTGTAGGTGTCTTTGGCACGGGAACCATAGACCTTAACTTCTTTGATTTCAGAATAATTGCGAAAAATAGTATTTAGGATATCCATCCCTTTTTTAAGTATACCAAATTCAGCTTTCATCAGCTTTTCAATAATTTCT
>JBDNIP010000934.1:0-2903 GCA_041688245.1 Algoriphagus sp. | reverse complement strand
GATCACACGGATTATCACGGATCAAGACAACCAAAACAGGAAAACTCAACCACAACCCTCTCTGATCCGTGTCCATCCGTGAAATCCGTGGTCAAAAAATCTTCAAACCAATACTGCCAGACAAAATCTTCATTCGCGCAAATTCGGGTTCATTCGCGGTTAAAAAAATCCCAACCCCTCGCCGGACTACCGCGGCAGAAAACAAAACAAAAAAATGAAAACAACACAAAAACACTGGATCGCCCTAACAGCATCCACCCTAGGCCTCACCGGTCTCTCTCTCGCCTCCGGCTTCGGGGACGAAAAATACACCTACGATGCCTCCGGCAACGTCTCGGAAAAACAAATCGGAGATCAAATCACCCGCTACACCTACACCGGAAACCAACTCAACGGCAGCGAAAGCGACTCCGGCAGCAAGCAATACGCCTATGATTCCTCAGGCCGCCTCACCAGCGACTTCGAAGCAGGAAAATCAATCCGCAAAATAGAGCACCAATACCTGGACAAAGTCACCAAAGTCCAAAACGGCGATAAAACCACCGAGTTCTTCTACAACGCTGAAGGCCAACTCGTAGCCACCAACACCGCCGGAACCTCCGAAACCTTCGCATGGGACGGCCTTGCCATGGTCAACCGCGGGGAGGAACTCTACGTCAACGAAGCCCACACAGTTGGTGGCGTTTCAGCCATCGTCGGAAATGAAGTCGCTGTCTCAGACATAATCGGCAGTAGCCTAAGTGTAGGTATTGGATCATTTGAATCTAGCGCCTTTGGAGAAGGTCTTACAGAGGGATTGTTCACCGGTAAACCATTCATTGCTGAATTGGATGCCTTTCTTTTCAAGTATCGCAACTATTCAGCAGAAGATTTAAGATGGAAATCTGCTGATCCATCAGGGTATCCTGATGGATCTAACAATTTTACATATGTCTCTGGAAATCCGATCACTAAAATCGATCCCATGGGACTTACTGAGTCAGAAATCGTAAAAATTGAATTGGAAGCCAATAATAAAAAGGTCAATATTACTATTGCCATAACTTTCGATCAAGATGTGGAACCTGAACCACAAGGCCTCGCAAGATTTGATGGAAACACCACAGATAATGTCAATACTCCCCCGACTTGGACTTGGACTCAACCTTCGCTTGTCGAAATCAGTTCTAGTATTTGGACCCCAGAATATGATGAGCCAGTAAATGAATCAGATCACTGGGAATATCGATACACGGGTGGAGATTTTCTGGGTGGTGGAACACTAGTTGAGAGTGGAATTTCATTCCCCGACACTGCCGTAATGAGTGACTATAAGACAGAGTGGTACGAAGAGCTTTAGTGTGTTGGTTTGGTTTAGCTGGTTCATATGTACCTAGTGCGACACCGCAAAAACAGAATACATATCGTCCAACTCGAAAAATTCGCTGTCTATGAAAAATAAAATAACAAAAATCGTAATTAGCTCTACATTCATCATGGCTATTTTACTGACTTTATTATATTGTAAAATGGTCGAACCTACAGCTTATCAGCAACCAAAATTGAGACAACTAGACAAAATTGTATCCAAACCTATGATTAGGCCAGTGAGTTTAGCATCACCAGATAACGATAAAAAGCCTGAGAATCTTCAAGAACATCTGTCGAAGATTGATAAGAAAGTAGTTAAATGGACTTTGGAAGATCCTGATGCTTGTTTGCTTTGGGCTCTGGCATTAGATAATGTTCTTGATAAACAGACAGCCTTAACAAGTATCTACCTTACTTTGCTCGATAATAAGAATTTATCGAAAGCCTTAGAGATTCTCAATCAAATACCTAAAGGTGAATTCAGGGATAATGCAATTGTATTTGGAATATCTAGGTGCATGGATCTTGATTTCGATGAAGCAATTTCTATGACTTCCCAAATATCTGGGAAAGGAATGATTAAGTCAGCGGCTAGAGATATAGCTTCAAAATTACTCGAACCTAAATATGCCAGTCGCCTTCAGTCAATTCTTGAGGATCTTCCCTATGGAGAGTTTCGGAATTTCATGGCGAGTGAACTGATTGGTGCAATGTCTAGGCATAACCCTGGTGATGCATTGCTATGGTTGAACTCCCAAGAAAATTTCCCAATGGCTCAAGATGCGATAGTCAAGATAGGTCACGCTTTCGGAGGAAGCGATCCAATAGGCGGTATTCTCGCTGCAGATAATATTATGGATGGTAGAGCTAAAGAACAATTTCTAATTCGTTTGGGAACGACTTGGGCAAGAAGTTCGCCCTCCGAAGCAGGATCTTGGTTAATTAAATCTGTTAACGATTCTGGATACATTGATTATTCAGCTATCAGCAAAGGACTTCTAAGTGAGTGGGTGCAGTGGGATCATGATGATCCTTTCGAAAAAATTAACCAGATTAACGACGCTGACGACCGTCGCCTTCTTACGCTAGAAACAGCTCAACATCTTGCGAAATTTGATCCCTTGAAAGCTTCTACTGTGATAAATTCCTTTGTGGAGTTGCCTGACAAGGCAACCCTTAATGCAGTTCGGGAGGTGGCACGGAATTGGCTTCAGAGAGACTCAATCCAAGCATCTGCTTGGATTTCAAACCTTAGATCGGGAGATGTCAAAGATGCGTCAATTGAAGTTTTGGTTGATAATATTTTACGAGTTGACGCTGATGCTGTACTAGCTAGAAAATGGGCTTCCCAAATAAGTTCTAGTGACCGAATGTCTTACACCGAAACAAAGATTTCAGATTTTATGTCACGGTAGCTGAGTCTGTTTATGGTATGATTTAGTTCTCGTTATAATAATCTCCCAAACCCGCACGCCGGACTACCACGGCAGAAAACAAAACAAAAAAATGAAAACAACACAAAAACACTGGATCGCCCTAACAGCATCCACCCT
>JBDNIP010000933.1:0-4090 GCA_041688245.1 Algoriphagus sp. | reverse complement strand
TATCTTGGTCCCTCGAAGTAATTCTGTGAACTCAGATATCGAATTTATTCTACCAGGGATAATTCGCTTTGAAGAAATAGGATATAATACTCTCAAAGACACATCGACTTTTTCAGCCAGAATGTTAGAGACATAAAACTTGATTTCATCTAAATAGAGTTGTTTTTTCTTTGTGATCTTCACGCGAATTGCACAATGATAAAACTCTCCATCAGCGATGCCAACCAACGTCATCGGCTTAGATACTTCCCACAGATCAGCTAAGGAATCTCCAATTTTCAACTCACTCAATTGGGTAGAATTAATAGCAACTTCAGGAAGCTCAAATTCCTTCGTCTTTAGAAAAATCGTATCAACAGAAATCACTTCCTGAATGGAAATCAAAGTATCGTTGATCCCATATCCAGATATATTGAAGGAAGTGCTTTGAGCCGTTTGTGTCTTAGGAAGTTCCAATTTCCCTTTTAGATCGGTAAAAAATGCTTCCTTCCCATTGATCGGTAGTACGCGAAGATAGGCAAGCGGGATCTTTTCATCTATCGAATAGATATATCGAATCGTGTTTTCCTGCGCAAATGACTGAACACAAAACAAAAGGAGCGGAACAATCAGACACTTATTTACCGATAAAGTAGGACACCAAAATGGGTTTTTCATAGTCAACTTCAGTAAGATTTAATAGCTCAATTACTTCTTCATCATATTCTCCGGGTAACAATACGGTATGAAATAAATCCTCGCGAACGGCTGTCGGCTTTAAAAAAAACTCCTTCAAATCGGAATCAATCGAAAAACGGTAAGCTTGCCCATTTTGGATCAATCCAAAATTAAGATTATCGATATTTTCATTGTAGAAATTAAAAGCCACTGAGTCCCCCTTTTTCAATAAGTTATGAATTGCAAAATAGTATGACCCGCTACCCAAAATTTTATAAAATTCCTCAGCGTCCATAAGCTCTGAAGCTTCTTTGGGTATTGTCTTTGCTCCGAAATCAATCTGAAATGCATAAGTCAAGGAATCCTTCCCTATTTGGAATACCTTTTCACTAAACGGCTGCACCATATAGGGGTACTCGCCAAAATATGAAATACTCTGAGGGAGAAATGCTTCTACATATCCTGAAAACTGAGGTTCAAAACCATTTTCAGTTAGATCCGAATTGAAATATCCATATCCTTTATAAAGTTCGGCTTCCAACTCAGAATCAGAAACCAAAAACAGCCGATCGCCAGGCAAGCTACCCAGTCCACCCATGAAGTAATCAGGTGATTTGGATTCTTCAAACTGCGAAAAATCTGCTAGGGAATAGTCGATAAATTTCTTTTGAGATCGATCATAGACCAGGATTGAGCTTTCTCTCAATACAACAAACTCAATTTGAGCGTACTCGCCTGGCCCATTGCCCACCCTCGATATGCGATCTTTGAAACCACCTTCTCGATCAAAAACCAGAATAGAAGGCGTAACTCCCATCTCGAGCATAATTATTCCGGAATCAGTAAACTCAACTTGGGTAATCCTCCCTATCGTAATAGAATCCGGAATAGCTAATTGAGTAGTATTTTGAATCTGAATCCAATCCTGAATGTCCTCATCAATCAGTTGAGGACTCGAAAAATCAATCGTTTTAATACTTCCTTCACCCTCGGTAGAGGAGCAAGAAAAAAAGCAAAACCCAACTAGTACCAATAAAAGTGTTTTTGATTTAATAGGCATTTTAGTTTCCAGTTTAAATGATTAAAAGTCAGCTTCGCTCTGAACTGCTATTTCAACAACTAAATCTAGATTAGAATCGCCAAAAAACCAAATTCCTAAATAAAAAATCACCTATCCCAAGGTGATTTTCATTTGCTTATTCTTTCAAAAAAGTAAGCTCTATCGCCGGGTGACTAGAGTCTGTCTGAAAAACACCAATCTCACCTCCAGTAATATAGAAACCCAAATCAATATCTTTACTTACTCGTTGATTTGGTATTGCAAATCTAGACTTGGCCTCTTTTTCCAATAGATCAAATACAATAAATAAGTCCTTCACTCCCTTCGGAATAGCCACAGATTCATCGAAATTTAACTGCATCCATCCCGGCTGAGATACTTCTATCACTTTATTTCCCTGCAATAATTCCGTAAAATCTTGAATTGAATTCTTCCTCCCTGGTTTAATTTGCATGCCTTCGTTTGGAAATAGTATCCTAATGGATATGTCCACTTTTTCTTCCAGAATCTGAGACACGTAAAACTTAATTTCATCCAAATAAAGCTGCTTTTTCTTCGGTATTTTGACTCTTACGGTATAGCGGTAAAACTCTTCCATTTCCCCTCCTGTAACAGTTATTGGCTTTGTCACTTCCCAACCTTCAGCTGATGAATCTCCAATTTTCAACTCACTTAGCAGGGTAGAATTAATGGCAATCTCGGGCAGCTCAAATTCCTTAGTCTTCAAAAAAATTGTATCCAAATCCCACATCTGCTTTATGGATAACAAGGTATCATTGATTCCATATCCAGCGATGGCGATTGATGAATCTGAGGGTATCTCCTTTTTTAGGTATTCCAATTTCCCAGCTAGATCAGTGAATTCCATAAAGTTGCCCCCTTTCACTTGCACTCTGAGATAGGCAAGGGGCGTATTCTCATTGGAGGAATAGAAATAAACCTTATGCTTTTCCTGTCCAAATGATTGTATACAAATCAACAAGAAGGGAACAATCAGCCATTTATTGGCCGATACGATAGGAAACCAAAATGGGTTTTTCATCATCTTCTTCACTTAGATTCAAAATATAAATTACTTCATTATCATATTCTCGAGCATAATACCAAACTGGGAACAAGTAATAATCATATCGAAATTGTTAGTTCACGCCTCAAAAGGCATACATAACCTGTCCTAGGCTGGCATTCTTGACTGAATGACTTCTTCTTTTGATTAACATAAGCAATATTACAATTATTTTGATCGTTGGAAAACACCTCTTGTTGTCCAGAATTTGGAGAAGAGAGGGCAAACAAAATTATTATAAATGCAAATAGAACTTTTAGATTTTTCATAAGAAATAAGAATTAAATATTTAAACATATAATACATAAGCCAAATATTATTCAACACTTTTTCTGATGGCATATGAAATCATAATTGGTCTATCTTGATTCGATTTAGGTAAATCTAACAGATCCACCATGGCTTCGTCATACTCACCGGGAAGCAAAACAGTTTGAAGTAGCCCCTCTCTAACACCTATAGGCTTCAGGAAAATTTCCTTTAAACTTGTATTGATCGGAAATCGAAATAATTGACCATTTTGAATGAGAGCCATGTTGGTATTTTCTATGCTTTCATTCAAAAAATTAAAGGATATTATTGAGTTTTCGATCAAAAGATTGTGAACTGCGAAGAAATAGGAGCCTTCGAGTAATAATTCGTGAACTTCATCAGCCTCCATAAAAGTGGAAGCTACTCGAGGGATTTTTTTGTTACCAAAATCTATCCGTGTAATGTACTCCAGAGAGTCCTGCGTAATTTTATAAATTCTATCACTGAAGGGTTGAACTAAAAAATAATCACCTTCGAATTCACCAATGCTTTCGGGCAAAAACCCTTCGGTGAACCCAACGATCTGTGGATCGAATTGCATCCTCGAAAAATCTTGAGACGCAAAACCATAACCTCTTTGGATTTCCATTTCTACGCTCTCATCAGACACTAAAAAGGATAAATTATTTCCAGTAGGATGTATTCCACCAACCAAATAATAATCCATTTTAAATTCTTTTACTTTAGTATAGTCGTCAAGCAAGAAACTGATCAATTTTTTTTGATAGCGATCATAGATCACTATTGAATCATCTTGTAGCATAAAGAATGCAATCTCTATATATTCACCTGGTCCAGAGCCCAAATTGATCAGCTGATTCTTAAAATTACCCGATCTGTCGAATACTAGCACAGAAGATGCAACTCCTTCTTCTAAGAGAAAGACCAATGAATCTTGATACTCAATTTGCTTCACCTTACCAAAAACGATTGAATCCGGGATGTTTAAGATGACTGATTGCTCTATATCCAACCACACAGTCAAATAACCGTCT
>JBDNIP010000932.1:0-5315 GCA_041688245.1 Algoriphagus sp. | reverse complement strand
CTGCTCGCTTGGTGTGGTTCTTTTATCCTGGATTTGAGAATAAGTGAATAGAAACTGATTGGAAAATTTTGAGCTAATTGATGAATTAAGTTCCGCAGTAAGAGATCTTACTGAGTTCTCAAAGCCATAACCTGCATTTTCAAAGGCCATTGAGTTTTGAGAAACACGGTTAGCGTCACGTGGAGTTCTTGGTCTTGGCCCAGACGATCCGTTAGTCAACTGATTTGAAATGCCCACTACTTGGTTATATCTGACAGCAAGCTTGTTTTTATCGTTGATGTTCCAATCGATTCTCGCTAGAAACTTGGTGTTATCCTGAGAAGCCTCGTTGGCATATCCTTCGTATCTACCTGGCTCATAGCCCCAAACATTTCTCAGGTGGTTTCCAACGGCATCCATTTCACTTCTTCTTACTCTTGAGATGTTATTCTCTGCATCAGCTACACCATTTTCAGATGGTCTCCAAAGATTTGTTCCAGAAGCATTTGCTCCTGTTTCTGTTTCTCTTTCTGCATTGATAAAGAAGAATAATTTGTTCTTAATGATTGGACCACCAAGCCTAAAACCAAAATTTCTGGTTCCGGCATCGACCCGCTCAATCTCATTGTCGCCTATTCTTCTTCCTTGCAAATCCTGATTTTTGGTGAAATAGTATGCAGAACCTGTAAATGTGTTACCACCGCTTCGAGTCACGGCATTGATACCAGCTCCTGTGAAACCACTTTGAGTAACATCAAATGGTGCAATGTTTACAGAGATTTGCTCGATTGCGTCAAGTGAGATTGGTTGGGCATTTCCTCCAGGAAGTGGATTACCGCTAAGACCAAATCCATTGTTAAAGTTTGCACCATCAACCTGAAAGTTGTTGTATCTTGAATCCCTACCTGCAAACGAAGTTCCATTTGCCTGCGGAGTCAACCTGGTGAATTCTGTTACAGATCGATTGATCTGTGGCAACTCCATCAATTGCTTAGTGGATATGCTAGTAGAAGTACCAGTTCGGTTAGCATCGAACTCAGAAGATTTCGTGGCAGATACAAGCACTTCATTTAGTTCTGTACTATCATCTTTCAAACCTGCATTTAGCACATATGGCGTACCTAGATTCAAAACAATACCTGAATAATTGCTTGGCTGATATCCGATAAAGCTAATTTCGATAGTGTAAGGTCCACCGATTCGCATATTTGCAATATTGAATCTTCCATCTAGATTTGAAACGGCACCATACCTTGTTCCTGATGGATTGTGAGTTGCAACTATATTTGCTCCAGGTAACACTTCACCCATTGCATCCAAAACCTGCCCTTGAATCGAGCTGGTGGTTACTTGTGCCTCTAGTTCGCCAAAGCCGAAAGCGAAAAGAACGACAACAAGAATACTTTTTAGTAGATTTTGCCTCATAATTTATTAGTTTTAATTTTATTACGTTGGTTTTAATTACTCAGATGCCAAAGGTAAAAGGATCAACTTTCTAGATTGTACAGTTATCGTTAAATTTTTCCACTGAATTTTAACTTTTGTTAACAATTTAGTAACATTGAATTTACGGACTAATGCTGTGAAATTTGAGATTATTAAAATAATATTCTGATTTTGCCAAAAAAAATATCAGCTTTCAAAATATTCTATGTTTTTGAATAGATGAAGATTACGTATTTGTTAATTCCTATGAAAACAGAATTATATTTGGTAATATTATTATTTTGCAATAATAATCTAATAATATTTTAAGATAATCAAAATTATAAATCATTGGCTAAGAGAGGACTAATCTGGTTATACCTGTTTTTGATTGCTACAATGGCAGATATAGCCTTCATTTTGGAAGACAACCTCGATTTCAGGTTTTATTCCAAGCCTGTGATTTTAGCATCACTAATTGCTTATTTCTTTCAGATTAGCAGACCCGCATTACAGACCCTTTTAGCCAGAGCGGTTTTGTCAGCTTTAGTATTTTCCTGGATTGGAGATATTTTATTGCTTTGGGACGAGTTTTTTATCTTCGGTTTAGGTTCTTTTTTAATAGCTCAGATTTGCTATATAATTGCTTTCAAAGTGGCACAAAAATCCCCTGAGACTATTCTGAGTCATAATTTTATCAAGAATTTTTTCATCAATCTTCCCATTTACTTCATCTCAGCTTATACCTACTACCTCATCAATCCAAACCTTGGGGGGTACAAAACGCCAGTGATTGTTTATACAATTGTAATCGTCAGCATGGTCACCACGGCCAGAGAGCGATTTGGAAAAAGCAATCCTGCCTCATTTTGGCAGGTATTTTTAGGAGCAAGCTTATTTTTCACCTCTGATGGTCTTATCGCTTTAAGCCGTTTTTACCAAGCTTTTCCAGAAGCTGGAGCCCTGATCATGGGAACTTACGCTACTGGCCAACTCCTTATCGTTATGGGAATCCGTTCCTTTTTGATTCAACCAAAATAAGAGATTGCTAGACCTCCAAAACGCCTAAGCAGTGTTTTTTTTTACGGGAAAGCACATGGGATACAAAGTTTTCCAAGCGAAAATTGACAGCATGTAAAAGCTTAATATCCGAAAGCTGAAGGGGACAAGAGGAATTCGAGCCGGATGATAAATCCTCCGATATAGGTTCAAAATTGCACCTGAGGCAATTATCAAGATTCGAACAGCCTGAGCAGCAGAGGTGTATTTTGATTGTAGTATTGCAGATTTTTGTAATTCCGTGTTTTGGCTGAAGTGATGCCAATCATAAATTAGTGTATCACCAAAAGAGAAAGATTTCGCTCTTTTGATACAGCCATGCCATAGTCACATGGGATTCGCACTATTAATTGTAGCACAAGAAATGCCTTTTGATTTCTTGCACACCTTTGCAAAGAATACATAATTAAAGCATTTCCGTATTTCTCAAAAAAAATACCCCCAATAAGCTTCTGACTTTTTGGGGGCATATCTTGTGAGCTTCGTAAGCTTTTTATTTTTTTAAACTAACCCGAATCGAAAGCTCCTGCAGTTGATCATCCGCTATCGTACTTGGTGAATCAATCATCACATCTCGGCCTGAATTATTCTTAGGGAAAGCGATGTAATCACGAATAGAATCCGAACCTCCAAAAATGGCACAAAGTCGATCAAATCCGAATGCAATTCCTCCATGTGGTGGCGCGCCGTATTCGAACGCTTCCATCAAGAATCCGAACTGCTTCTGAGCCTCTTCAGGAGTAAATCCTAAATGGGAAAACATTAATTGCTGTGTGCCTCGATCGTGAATTCTGATGGATCCACCACCGATTTCGACACCATTAATTACCAAATCATACGCATTGGCTCGAACTGCTCCAGGATCCGTCGCTAGCAAAGGAATATCTTCTGTCTTTGGCGAAGTAAATGGGTGGTGCATCGCATGGAATCGCTGGCTTTCCTCATCCCATTCCAACAAAGGAAAATCAACCACCCAAAGTGGTTTAAATACATTCCGATCTCTCAATCCTAGCTCCTCGCCCATTTTGAGGCGCAGTTCAGAAAGTTGCTTTCTTACTGTGTCGGCATCTCCACTAAGTACTAGCATCAAGTCACCTGCTTCTGCTTGGAATGCACTTGCCCAAGCTTGAAGATCATCAGCAGCGTAAAACTTGTCAACAGTCGATTTGATCGTACCATCTTGATTATATTTGGCATAGACCAAGCCTTTGGCCCCAATCTGAGGTCGTTTCACCCAATCGGTCAATGCGTCTAATTGCTTTCTGGTATATTCAGCAGCTCCTTTTGCACAAATTCCGACTACCAATTCTGCAGCATCAAAAATTCCAAAACCTTTCCCTTTTGCTAAAGCGTTGAGCTCTACAAACTTCATATCAAAGCGAAGGTCAGGCTTATCATTCCCATAAAAATTCATGGCATCAGCGTAAGTCATTCGCTTCACTTCTTCCAATTCCACCTTTTTTACTTCTCGGAAAAGATGCTTAGTCAACCCTTCGAATGTGGACAGAATATCTTCCTGATTCACAAAAGACATCTCGCAATCGATCTGAGTAAACTCAGGTTGACGATCAGCTCTCAAATCCTCATCTCGGAAACACTTAACAATCTGAAAATACCGATCAAACCCAGACACCATCAGCAACTGCTTAAAAGTCTGCGGAGATTGTGGCAAGGCGTAGAATTCTCCTGGATTAACTCGACTTGGTACTACGAAATCACGCGCACCCTCAGGAGTAGACTTAATTAAAATTGGGGTTTCAACCTCAATAAAGTCCTGTCCATCCATGTATTTTCGAGTCTCTTGCATCATACGGTGACGGAGTTGCAATTTCTCACGCACCACATTCCTTCGCAGATCTAGGTAACGGTATTTCATCCGCAGCTCTTCGCCACCATCGGTCTCATCTTCAATGATAAACGGTGGAACTTTCGAAGCATTGAGCACTTCAAGAATGGAAACTTTTATTTCAATCGAGCCAGTTGGCATTTTATCATTTTTTGCAGACCGCTCAATTACTTTACCAGTCGCCCGCACAACAAACTCCCGACCCAAAGAAGCTGCCTTTTCTATTACCGACTTCTCGGTAGAGTCTTCTTCAAAAATCAATTGAGTCAGGCCATAGCGATCACGAAGATCAACCCAGATCAATCCTCCTTTATTTCTTACGCGCTGCACCCAGCTGGCCAGCGTCAATTCTTGAGTTACATGGTCTAATCGTAAGTCGCCACAGGTATGCGTTCTAAGCATTTTTTTGTTGTTTTTTGGGATAACAAAGATAAAGAATTGACTTTGACAACACAGCCTTGGTTGAAAGTTTCGCAATTATTGCAAACATAAATTTTTAAAAATGCATATCACGTACCCTTTTTTTGAAGAAAAACAGGCTGAAAATCATTTTTTTAGTTGTTCGTGGAATAAATTCCCACCAAATAAATCATTGGATTGTCTCATTGGCATTATAGTTGCAAAAAATGGAATCTTAAGAATTGGGTTCTAAAAACTTGGATTAGAGCACCTTTTTTTCGTTGTTGAACCTGAATTACAATCACCCCATATTATCAACACTTTATGAAAAATAAATGGATCGGAATAGCTGCAGCAGTATTACTCATAGGCGCAGCTTCCTCTCTGTCATTTTTTAACTTCCAATTCCAAGAAGAAAATGACTTGGAAGAGCTGGAGTTACCTGTTACGGATCCAAAAGATGAACAGGTCTTCCTATACGGAATAGATGTTACAGGTCTTAACATTATAGAAGGAATAGTAGCCAAAAATCAGACTCTTGGATCAATCTTGGCACCTTTCAATGTCCCCTATCAGATTATCGACGAAATTGCCAAAAAGTCAAAGT
>JBDNIP010000931.1:0-2737 GCA_041688245.1 Algoriphagus sp. | reverse complement strand
ACATCTCTTCTCAGCGTCGATTCCAAATTGGTCACATCATAATTTCCTTTTCCAACCCTAATATCGATATTCATTGGAACGATCCCATTTCCTTTGAGCTCCCCATCTCGATCATCAGGCTTATAGGCCTCAATTGATTCGACCGGTACTCGAAGCGATTCAAGAATTTCTTCAATATGCCATCCATATACGAAGCCATTGTCAGTATTGGTTTCTTTTCCTCCAATCTCTGAATTCATCAAGTTGCCAAATCGAATCAAAGCTCCAGTCATAGCAGTTACGATTACGATTCGATCCACCACCCATAGATAGCTTTGTCCCGGTGTTTTTTTAGCATATATCCAGAGCGCAATCAAAATCGATATCGCCGCTCCATGACTTGCCAGTCCACCTTCCCATACTTTCAGAATATCTATTGGATTGCTAAGGTATCTTTCTGGTTCATAAAATAAAACGTGTCCAAGTCTTGCTCCAATGATGGTTGCCAATACCATGTATATAGTAAGCTTATCTACTAAATTTTCATCTTGGCCCTCCTTTCGAAAAAAATAAACCATAAACTGTTGTGATATGATAAAGCCTAAGGCAAAACATAAACTATACCATCTAAGACGCTCAAAGCCAGCAAAAACAGCTGGATTTGGATCCCATACTACATAACTTAATATGAATTCATGCATTCTTTTATTATTAGAGTTGATCTAATTGTTCAAGTTCTTCGGCATACCCACCTGAAAGAATCGGGAATCGATACCAAGTTTTAGGGTCTACGTTAAACTCATCGAGGTGAAAAGATGGAGCTAGACGTTCTCTTTTCCATTGATTTCTAGACCAAAGTTGGAAGAATTTTTTAATATGACCTTTCAAGACGAGGGATTCCAAATTCAGTTCGTCCAAAAGAATCGAATACACATCCTGTGGAGATCTTCGATCTCGAATGGCTAATTTTTCTATTTCTAAAATGAGAGAATAAGGCATCAAGTCTTTCTCGTCCGTCTGACTACGCTCAAGCGGTCTGAGTTCGGCACTCGGTTGAAGTGAATTGACAAGAGCTAAGCCAGGTTGGTCCAGATTTTTTTCAGCCCATTTCAACCAATGAAGAATGAAATATTTATCAACTGCTGCTATGGGTGAAATACTACCACTGGTGTCACCGTCCATAGTGGTATACCCCACATCGCCTTCACTACGGTTGGAGGTAGCTAGTAATAATGCATTGTTTAAATTAGCAAGCATCCAAATAATTGGTGCTCTTGATCTTGACTGAATATTCTGAAGGGTGATATCGTCTTTTTCCCAGGTTAATTTTCTGCCGATTGCTTTTTCAATTTTACCGGTATAAGATACTATCTCTTCATCAATATTCCAGTGATAAAAAGTAGCACCAATACTTTCTGCTAAGAATTTAGCACTTTCAAGAGTATCTTTGGTTGAATTTACTGTGCCTTGGTAGGCCGTAGTTAGCAGTCTCCCAATTATCTCCTTAACAGGTTCTGAGCTAGTTATGGTAAGATTGATTCCTGACTTTTTCAAGAAATTAGCTAAGCCAAGTTCAGCTACTCCACGTTTCACCATTTCTGATACTAAGATCGCTATTGTAGATGAATCTGCTCCGCCGGAAAGCGACAGAACAAAACCTTGACTTGTACTTTTCCGCAAGTAATCAAACAATGCGAGTGAAGTAGCTTGGACGAACTCCTGTTCTTTGCACGAAATCGGGGCGATTTCTTGAATCTCAGGTTTGAGGTCAAAAGTAAGTACTTGAACATCCTGATAAGACAAGAGTCCATTTCGGACAAGTAGTTCTCCTGATTTGGCAAGCATAATCTCACCGTCAAAAATCATTCGTCCACTTTCATTACCCAAAAGATTGACGTAGCAATAATAGCAATCAAAAATGGAGGAGCTGTTTGTGACTAAGTCCCTGCGTTCCTGTGCTTTTCCCATTGCAAAATGGCTGGCACTTGGATTGAATATTAAATCTACTTTTTTTTCCATCAATCGATATCCTGGTCTTATCGGTCCCCTCCAAGCATCTTCACAAATCTCAAATCCATAATGAACATCATTGATGTAAAAAGTCTGATCTCCGAAAGGATAGGGCTTACCATCAAATTCGAAATGAATAAGCTCGTTTGCTTGCCAAGGGGTAAACCACCTGAATTCATAATGGACTCCATCTATGGCCATGAATTGTTTTGGTACAAATCCCTTGAGAATTCCATCTTCTATTATCGCGACGGTATTAAAAACTTTGTCCATTATGCGAATAGGCAAGCCAACGATTACGGTAATATCAATACAATTTGGGATGAGAAGGGAAAGTTGGCTGAGGGCTTTCTTTGGAAACCAATAACTTAAAAACAAATCTTCACTGCCATATCCAGTGATTGTAAGCTCGGGAAAACAAACTAATTTTGCCTTTAATCGCTTAGCTTCTTTTATTCCTGACAAAATTCGCTCAAAATTTCCTGTCCAATCTAGGGGAGTTTGATTAAGAGTAACTGCTGCAATTTTGATTGGATCCATTTATATATTTTTTATTCGCGATTGTATTTACTAGGTAGCAATTTTTAAGAGTTCACAGGCATTCTTGGATGCCTCTTGTTCGGCTTTTTTCTTGGTAGAGCCTTTTCCTTGGGCTATTTCTACCTGTGCTACCTGTAGGGCAACGATAAATTCTTTGTATCGCTGGTTTCCATGAATTGCTACTACTTCATATTCTATAGGTTTGTTT
>JBDNIP010000930.1:0-1412 GCA_041688245.1 Algoriphagus sp. | reverse complement strand
AGCCCACCATAGCTGAGTCCATGTTTTTCGGAGGATAATAACTCGTGGTAGTAGTGACATGATCGTCTTTGCCATACTTTTTCCAAATCGCATAAAACCCAAAATACAGAAGTGCAACAATAATCGTCCATCCATAATTTGTCCAGAACGGCCAAAATGGTTTGATTTCTTTGACAGTTCCCAAGGGCAATTTCAAAAGTACTGTCACCGCTTCGCCGCCAGAAGAAACTACATCAGGTTTGCTGATTCCCGAAAAAGTACCGTTAGAATAAGTCGTCAGGAAATCTGAGGAGGGCACAGCTGAGCCTATCGTTCCAGAATACAAAAAGTAATCTCCCTCGTCCACCCTGACTCCATTTGGTAAGTGAACTTTGAAATCAATTTTATTGAAAGGCGCATTCCAATCACTTGGCTTGATATTCCAATAGAATTGTATCGCATCTTTCTCATGGAGAAAAGCATTCTCAACTCTATATTTAATTTCGTACTGCTGAGGTCCCTCAAGAGTAACATCAGCGTCCCCGACTTTGATCTGCAGATTATTGGACATTTTCTGCCCAAATGCTGAAGGAGCATCAAACTTATAGCTTGGGACTTCAATGTTGCTCAATTTGATTTTACGGGTTTCTTGCTTGTCTTCTTCATTCAGCAAATCATAGGAAGTTTGAATACTTCGAAAGATCCCACGTTTTGGAACTTCAAAATTGAGGTTGTATTTCTCGACTATGTCAAAGTATCCTTCCTCATGAATGGTAATATCCACAGCGTAGGATGTGACTGTGAAATCTTGAGCGTGGACTGTTAAATGCGCAAAAATTAAGAGTAATAAGAATGAGATTTTTTTCATAGTGGTAGTAATGTCCCTACAAAGATTAACCTAAGTTTTTGTAAGGATAATTGTTCTCTGATTAAGAAATAGGTGTTTTATAATTGTGAAAATATATTGACAAAAGCATCATAAAAAAAGCTCCAATCTAGATTTTAGGGTAAGTCGGTCACCGATCAACCTAAAAAATAGAGAAACTATAGATACTTGCATCAAAGAGGATAATCGGACTAATTAAAACTCACTTTGACATTCTCTCGGCTTTCTGGCTCAGCCTCGAAATAGTCAAATTGCTGGTAATTGAACATGCCTGCGACTAGCACTGCTGGAAAACTTTCTCCATCGGTGTTATTTTCATGAATAGTACCATTGTAATAGCGTTTTGACTCCTCTGGATTTTCTTCTATATCATTCAGTTTGTCCTGAAGTTGAAGAAAGTTAGTATTGGCTTTCAGGTTGGGATAAGCTTCGCTCAATGCAAAGATGCTTTTCAGTGTTTGTTGGAGCTGGCTCTTTGCATGGATCTGTTTGTTGATGTCGTCAGAAGGTGCAGCCAAGGCAGCATTTCTAGCTTGGATAACCGCTT
>JBDNIP010000929.1:0-1632 GCA_041688245.1 Algoriphagus sp. | reverse complement strand
TTAACGTTACCAATACGATCAGTTTCAAACAAGTTGGTAACAGGGTTTACGGATCTACCCCAGCGGAATCCCGTACTTGCTCCTGTGGATAGTGTAGGAAGTCTAGCGCCCTTGTTTTGTAAGACTGTAGCTTCGTTGCTTAGCTGGTTGAGTTCGCTTCGTCTTAGTGTAAGGTTATTTTCCAGTGCAATATTGACAGCCATTTGCAGATCATAAGGTCCTGCGGGGAGGTCTTGAGCATGAAGTTGGAAAGATAAACCTGAAGCTATGACCAGGCTCCAAATGTACTTTTTCATGAGAGTTATTAAAGGTCTATGTCCGGTATATAAATTAATTCTTTGATCCAAGTTATTGATCTGAGGTATTCAAGTGTGATTTTTTGCATTCCCGAATCCATTTCAATGACATGGCAAGCTAAATCATTCTTGCCTTTTCTCGAAACAGACATAGTCGCAATGTTCGCTTTTTCTTGTGCGATTATACTTGCAATAAATGCTATAGCTCCAGCGGTGTCCGATGCTTTGATTATCAAACTATGATTCTGAGCCGAAAAATTAGCAACAAAACCATCTACTTCCGCAATATTTATCACTCCCCCGCCCAAGCTTTCCCCGATTACTTCAATTGATTTTTCACCTTTCTTTAGATTCAATTTGATAGTATTGGGATGATGGATTGAAGAGTTGCCAATTGATTTGAATTTAAAACTCAGCCCACGCTCTTTGGCGATATCCAAGGAAGTTTTAATTAGCGGGTCATCTGTTTTAAAATCCATCAAGCCAGCAATAATAGCCCGGTCACTTCCGTGACCTTCATAAGTCCTCGCAAATGAATTATAGAATGTAATAATAGCTTCATTCGGTTTACCGCCTAAAATCCGTATTGCTGCTCGAGCAATTCTGACAACTCCCGCTGTATGTGATGACGAAGGTCCAATCATGATTGGCCCGATCATATCAAAAACGCTACTTTTATTTGCCATCTATTGATAATGTTCAATTATAATGCTAAGGTAAAATGATGTCCAGTAAATTTTAGTGGAAATCGTATTAAATACTTCTATTTATACATTAATGGTCATATTAATACCTTTTGTAACTGTGTCCTTTCTGATCAATTAATTATAATGTTCAATAATGGACATCTGTGTGAGCGGTTACGGGACAATTTTGCGAAGCTATAATTAAGCTGACACTAAAAATTAAAGAATCAATTAATAAAATTCTTTTATGATTATCCGCTAGTATACCAGTAAAAGGCAAAAAGCGACTTAATATATGTCGGACGCTGGCATTTGCCGGTAATTTTCCTGATCGCTACCGGGACGTCATCAGCTCGCCTCGCCTTGGCAGGCCTGCCTGCCAGTGAAGCAAAGAAAGAGAGGTCACTGGCATCATTACGGATAATCATATTTTATTTTGCTTGATCCCCTCTCGATAGTTGTAGATGTTCTCGTTATCAATCAGTTTGATGTTTTTTGTAGTCTCCCATTCGAAAAAGTCAAAATTTTATAACGCAGACCCCTGCATATTATCTTATATTTAACGGTTTGCGCCGTGAATTTTAGTCCATCGCCCTAAGGAAAACCATTAAACCCAGCACCTCATGCTCTTAGAACCTTTAGATTTAGCC
>JBDNIP010000141.1:0-2053 GCA_041688245.1 Algoriphagus sp. | reverse complement strand
TACTCATGGAAAGAGATCCGGTTTTTGCATAAATATAGGCGGGCTGACCCGCATCGGCGTTATACCAATTTCGGATCGTACCGGATTCTCCCCCGGCTGGGAAATAGGACTTGATTTTTTCGAATGGAACTTCGGCTCTTATTTTTCCCAGTAAGGCTACGATGCTTCGGGGCGTAAACATATTTTTTGCAGAAAGTCCCGAGCCGTCGAACCAAATAGGTTCGTCAGGAAGATCAGCCAGTAGATTTTCTTTTGCGTAAGCAATCGCATCGGATGTGCTGAGGGTATTATTCAATTGATCTGAAACCAGCAGTAGCAGTTGCTCTGCGAGGAAATTATCGCTGATTTTCATCATTTGCGAATAGATGCTGTCAGCAGCGGCTGTTTGGAGTTTTTTGGGATCTGATTTGAGGTAATCCTCATTCTTAATCAGGGTGACTTTTTTACCGAGTTCTTGGCCAAGCCATTTTGCAGTCATCTCGGAGGAGGTCACAAGTGGGATATCAGTTTCAAATGTGCCTTCCCATTTATCTGGTTTTTGGTAGGTGAAAAGGTTTTCGTAGCGGTCTCGCTCAAAATTGTAGCTTTTCCAATTTTCATTTTTTTCGGCTTTCAGCGTATTTTTGAAAAGACTTGGGATAATTTCAAAACTTGAATCTTCTTCCTTTTTCTCAAATCGGACGACATTTCCATAAATCGGAAAAGCCGATCGCTCCGTGGCATAATAGTAATTATACCAATCCCAGGACCAACCCGGACCAAAGGCCTTTACTTGATCAAAGTTATCCAAGAGGTAGAGCGATTTGGTCTGACTTTTCAAAAAATCCAAGGCTACTTGATTCTTTAGATCGGGATGAACAAAGCTAGGATCTCCAGTACCCCAGAAAATCAACGAATCACCTCTTTCGAGGTAATTTAAACCATTGACCAATTTATCTCCCAGAATAGTGTAGGCCGTGTAGAATGTAAAAAGTTTCGTATTAGAGGCTGGGATAAAATATTTATCAGAATTGATGTCAACCAGTACTTTGTCTTTATCAGGGTCCAGCAGCATAAATCCCAAATGCCCTTGCTCAAAGACTTCTGATTTGGAAAATGATTTATTGATTTTTTGAACCGTACAGGAACTGATCAGCAGTATTAAAAAAGGTAGAATTTTTTTCATGGATTAATATAAAAAACATTTATGAATTGGAACTTCACAAATGAGATTGAATGTATGGAGGAGTTCTGTTGATGCGGCAGCAGGATAGATTAAATCTCCTGCAAGATGGATAATGGTCCAAGTCTGAAGATCTATCTGCATTCGAAAGACCGTAGATAAACTCGAACCAGTAGTTTACTTTGCGTTTCTATGTAAAGATTCGTCAGGCTCTGCGGTCAAATAAGTTCGTCCGAATAAATCCAATTTTGGGACTAAATGACAAAGGTCCAAGTCCGAAGACTTGAACCAGAGTTATCATTTGCTCTGTGTTAGCTGTAAAACTTCCACGTAATCAGTGGTTGAGAGATTTCACGCTCAAAGGGAATTTTACTGATTCCACCAGATTCTGTCCAAAAGAGTCACAGTAGGTACATTTGCCCCGTTTCTACTGATCTCACTATCTGGATAGGCCAATCTTCTGATTAGACTACCGCTGAGATTTGGATTGAGATTAGCCGGTGGGCTAAAGTCTTTGTATGCGTAATCAAATCTTCGGGCATCATTCCAAGTCTCAGGATGTAAGAACATGGCAACCCACTTCTCTTTGAAGATCAAATCCATAGTCAGGGCTGATGCTCCCACCGCCACACTTGGTGCCGCCAAGTAGGCCGCTTTTGCAGCTGTTTCTACTTCCAACAGATCCATATGGGCTTCGATTCCTCTCAAATAGGCCTGATAAGCTCTAGCCTTATCTGTGGCAAAAGCTGCTTCTGCCTCGATAAATTTCAACTCTGAGAAAGTGGATATCAAGAGCGGAGAAACAGTCCTAGTGTAAAATTGATCTTCGATCAGTGTAGATCTGGCTCCCTGTTCTGGTGCTTTTCCTCTACCCGCACCGTTTTCTGTACC
>JBDNIP010000928.1:0-1010 GCA_041688245.1 Algoriphagus sp. | reverse complement strand
TTTGAAAAACACTTTCATTATGGCTCACTCACATTCAAATCACGGGCACTTAAATAGTTCTGGAAGCAACCTGAAATTGGCTTTTTTCCTCAATTTAGGATTTACCATTTTAGAAATTTTCGGAGGACTGTATACGAATTCGGTTGCAATCCTCTCGGACGCAGTACATGATTTGGGTGACAGTTTTTCGCTGGGCTTGGCTTGGTACTTGGATAAGAAATCTAAACAGACAGCTACCAATCAATTTTCTTTTGGCTATCAGCGGTTTTCCTTGGCTGGCGCATTTGTTAACGCTTTGATTCTGCTCTTAGGCTCCATTTACTTGATTTCTGAAGCTATTCAACGAATCAAAAACCCTGAAAACTCTGATGCCCAAGGAATGATTTTATTTGCTTTGGTAGGAATTGCAGTAAATGGCTATGCTGCTTTTAAAGTCTCTAAAGGCGGTAGCCAAAATGAAAAATTGATTAGCTGGCACTTAGTGGAAGATGTGTTAGGTTGGGTAGCTGTACTGATAGCTGGCATTGTCTTGTATTTCAAAAATGTGCCTTGGCTAGATCCGGCATTATCACTTGGGATATCGCTCTTTATCCTTTGGAACGTGTTCAAAAATTTGAAATCAACGATTCTTATTTTTCTACAAGCTGTTCCTGAGAACATATCACTTGACGAGATCAAAGCCAAAATTTGTGATTTAAAAAAAGTGGCATCAATTCATCACATGCATGTATGGTCGCTTGAAGGTGAAAATCACGTTTTCACAGTTCATGTGAAGCTTGAACCGATAGATTCCCTCACTGAGCTAAATGAAACCAAAGCTGCAATAAAGGCAGAATTGAGAAATTATCCATTCTCGCACTTCACTGTCGAAATTGAAGTAGATCAGGAAAAATGCCTGATGGATGATGTAAAACACACCCATTAATTCATTCAATAAGAATAGATTCAGAACTAATCTTTTTTTTAGAAGATCATAAAGTTGAGCGCAGAAAAATAAAGAGGTTTTTTTA
>JBDNIP010000927.1:0-4058 GCA_041688245.1 Algoriphagus sp. | reverse complement strand
GGAAAACAGGCGAAACACTTTACAATGCACTAGTCTGGCAGGATCGGCGGACAGCTGCTTTTTGCGATAGCTTAAAAGAAAAAGGTCATGCAGAACTCATCGCTTCCAAGACGGGATTGATCATTGACGCCTATTTTTCTGCTACAAAAATCCGATGGATTCTTGAAAATATCGAAGGTGCTCGAGCGCGGGCTGAAGCTGGAGAATTGGCTTTTGGAACAGTGGATAGCTGGTTGGTTTGGAAACTCACTGCTGGGGAAAACCACCTCACGGATATCACAAATGCCAGTAGAACTATGCTTTTCAACATTCATACTCAAGAATGGGATCAGGAATTATTGAATCTTTTTGGTATCCCAGCATCAATGCTTCCAGAAGTTAAGACCTGCTCTGAAGTTTACTGCGAAACTGCAGGTGACGTACTCAAAACCAAAATTCCAATTGCAGGAATAGCCGGAGATCAACAAGCTGCACTTTTTGGCCAACTTTGCACCGAGCCCGGAATGGCCAAGACCACATACGGAACCGGCTGCTTCCTTGTGATGAATACCGGAACGAAAGCAGTTCGTTCGAAAAATCAATTGCTCACAACGGTAGCTTGGAAGATTGGCGAGGAGATCAATTATGCCTTGGAAGGTTCGGTGTTTATTGGTGGAGCGGCAATTCAGTGGCTTCGTGATGAACTGGAGTTTTTCAAAAATGCCCACGAAACCGAAAAACTTGCGGTAGGCTTGGAACACAATGATGGGGTTTATTTCGTGCCAGCGCTTGCCGGACTGGGCGCACCGCATTGGGATCCAAATGCCCGCGGAGCATTTTTTGGAATTACCCGTGGGACAACTATTGCGCATTTCACCCGAGCGGCATTGGAAGCGATCGCTTATCAAGTCTATGATGTGCTCAAAGCCATGGAAAAAGACTGCGGAAAACCTATCTGCGAACTTCGAGTAGATGGTGGAGCCACTGCAAATAACTTCCTAATGCAGTTTCAGGCAGACTTGCTGGATTGTGAAATCAAGCGCCCTGAGATCATTGAGACTACTGCGATCGGTGCGGCATTTTTAGCGGGATTAGCTGTTGGGTTTTGGAAAAATCAGGAGGAGATCAAATCACTTTGGACTGCTGATCGGAGTTTCACCCCCATCATGGAAAAAGAAAAGCGAGAAAATTTTCTTTATTTCTGGCAGAAAGCAATTGACCGTTCGAGGAATTGGATCGAGAGTAATTGATTTTCACTTCCTATATTTCCCTCAGGAATCTTAGCTTAGTCATTTGAATCAGTGCCAAGGCCTTAAAGCATAACAAAATCAGTCACTTTGAACATCAAATCGTAATACCCCATCGATAATTCCGATAAGCATCCGGGACGAAAAGTGAAATGAAACGTCTGATTTTGTCCGCCACAGCGGATGAGTTACAGTAGATTGCCCATGTGTATTTCAGGATTAACCCTTTAAAAACCCAACTTCAATAAGATGAACCCATACTTAGCAGAATTCATAGGCACTTTCCTTCTTCTACTCTTAGGATCCGGCGTAGTCGCCAATATGCTTTTACCACTAACCAAAGGAAATGGCGGAGGGATTATGGAAATCTCCACAGCTTGGGGTTTGGCCGTATTTTGCGGGGTAGTCGTAGCAGGACCCTACAGCGGCGCTCACCTCAATCCGGCGGTAACGATTGGATTGGGAATCACCGGTAAGTTTGCTTGGTCCCTAGCCCCAGGTTATATCTTAGCTCAAATTCTAGGCGCCATGCTCGGAGTGGGATTAGCTTGGCTGATGTACAAAGACCACTACGATGCTGTGAAAGATCCGGGAATTATTGCTGCACCTTTTGGAACCTCCCCTGCCATCCGCAATTTCAAATTAAATTTCCTCTCTGAATTACTTGGGACGTTTGTCCTGATTCTGGTCATTCTTTATAACTCAGGCGTAAAGATTGTAGACGTGGCAGAGACGCCTATTGGAATGGGTTCACTCGGCGCTATTCCAGTCGCATTTCTAGTTTTGGTAATTGGACTAGCCTTGGGAGGAACGACGGGTTATGCAATCAATCCAGCACGGGATTTTGGCCCCAGATTGATGCATCAGCTTTTACCGATCAAAGGCAAAGGAGCTACCGATTGGAGCTACGCGTGGGTACCGATTTTAGGGCCAATTGTAGGAGCTGCCTTGGCTGCTGGAGTGTATATTATTGCTGGGGTTTAAGCGTATTTTCTTAAAAACTTTCTCAGAATGGTACTTTCAGGGATTGTAATCGCCAAAAATACCATAAACAAAAAAAGCTGAAAACCTTCCGGGTTTCAGCTTTTTACATTTTTTCAGATTTCTGAGTTAAGATTTCTGAGTTCAAACTTGAGCTTTCTAACTTCTTAATTCTGACTTATCGAAGTATTTCTCTGGAAATTACCAGTTTCTGAATCTCCGAAGTCCCTTCTCCAATGGTACAAAGCTTCGAATCACGGTAGAATTTCTCTACTGGATAATCCTTGGTAAAACCATATCCTCCAAAGATCTGAACAGCTTCACTGGAAACTGAAACACAAACTTCCGAAGCGTACAACTTAGCCTGAGCTCCAGCCAAAGTAACTTTTTCACCTCTATTTTTTAGATCACAAGCTTTGTAGATCAATAATCTTGAAGCCTCCACCTGTGTTGACATATCAGCAAGTTTGAAAGAGATTCCTTGAAAAGCGCTGATTGGCTTATTGAATTGATGACGCTCTTTAGAGTAAGCAATCGACGCATCGAGTGCACCTTCTGCAATACCCAAAGACAAGGCAGCAATAGAAATTCGACCACCATCCAGCACCTTCATGGATTGGATAAACCCCTCTCCCAGTTCGCCCAATACCTGATCCTTATGGATTCGGCAATCAGTGAAAATCATTTCAGCAGTTTCTGAAGCTCGCATACCGAGTTTATCTTCCAAGCGTCCGCCTTCCAATCCAGGTGTGCCTCGCTCGATCACAAAAGCAGTCATTCCATGGGAATCTCCCACTTCTCCGGTTCTGGCGATAACTACCGCCACATCCCCTGATGAACCATGAGTGATAAAGTTTTTGGCACCATTCAATATAAAATGATCACCGTCATTGATCGCAACAGATCTCATATTTCCTGTATCCGAATCTGTATTCGGCTCAGTTAGACCCCAAGCTCCAAGCTATTCGCCGGTAGCTAGTTTAGGGATATATTTCTGCTTTTGCTCCTCAGTGCCAAACATGAAAATATGATTGGTACAAAGGGAATTGTGTGCTGCCATGGAAAGGCCAACCGATGGGTCCAATTTGGAAAGCTCCACGATTGCAGTGACATACTCAAAGTATCCAAATCCAGATCCGCCATATTCGACTGGAATCAATACACCCATCAATCCAAGCTCACCTAGTTTCTTGAAAAGCGGTTTTGGAAAATGCGATTTGTCATCCCATTCTTTTCTAAAAGGAGTGATCTCTTTCGCACCGAAATCTTGGATCATCTTGGCGATCATCTGTTGATTTTCGTTTTCTGAAAAGTTCATCATATTTATTCTTTGGGTTTATATGTTAGTAATATACCCCTAAGATTTACAATAAGTTTGGCATCTGCAAATCGCTGTTCAAAAGCTAGTAAGCTCAAAAAACTCCCCTCCAAATATTTGAATACATTTTAAAAACTTTACCACTTAATCGATTGGATGCGTGATAAAATACCAAAGCAACACGTTCATTTAGCTATACGCTCATTCTTCTAGCTATTTCTAGCCAAATAGCTTTGCAAGAATAAATTTTACTCCCTCATCACTTTCTTAAGCATAATGCTCTACCCTCAAAATTATCTACTACAGACAGCAGCACTGCGGACTGACAACCCACAACTGACATCCGACAACTGACAATTGATAACCGACACAACAGACGCCCCCTACATCAGTCCCTCATGCGCTGCTTTAACCCTTCCAAACCAGGCCTTTAATTCCTCAAGTCGCTCATAGGAATCTTTGCCCGGCTTTTGATCGGCTTGACCTAGCATCGAACTCAAATAACTCGCCTGATCCTCCAGCATAGGTTGCAT
>JBDNIP010000926.1:0-1191 GCA_041688245.1 Algoriphagus sp. | reverse complement strand
GATTCCTTAGCTCAGCTGGTAGAGCAATACACTTTTAATGTATGGGTCCTGGGTTCGAGCCCCAGAGGGATCACAAGTATTGAAATCAAAATGGGAAAGGGCGAGAAGCTTGTACCGATGAGACGAAGCGAAGCAAGTCGATATCGGTAAGCCCCAGAGGGATCACAAGTATTGAAATCAAAATGGGAAAGGGCGAGAAGCTTGTACCGATGAGACGAAGCGAAGCAAGTTGATATCGGTAAGCCCCAGAGGGATCACAAGTATTGAAATCAAAATGGGAAAGGGCGAGAAGCTTGTACCGATGAGACGAAGCGAAGCAAGTTGATATCGGTAAGCCCCAGAGTAATTACAAGAAAGCAGTCCAATTGGATTGCTTTTTTTGTTTTTAGCGAGTTCATTTTTCATATAGTATCCCTCTACATCCTCTTTCGCACAAGGCACAACAAATAGTAAGCGGTACTTCTATCAATTTAGAAAGGCATTCCAAATTCACCTACACAGGTGTTTGGTCAATTGATTATCCAGGACAATTTGTTGGTTTGCCTTCAGCTAAACAAAGCGAGTCGCAAGTCAAAAAAATGACCTCCAGATAGCATATCTAAACCTTACTAAGCTCAGTAGAGCATCCCATCCCGATACTTATCAGGATTGATCAGGCGGATGCTGTTCCCGTCCGGCTGCCGGTACGAGCCCCAGAGGAATTATAAGAACGTGTCCTAAATTAGGCTGTCTTTCACATTTTGAGCCAGTCCCATGATCCTTTGAATACTGCTCATAGATTTTTACTTGTTAATTCATGGATTTATGTGGATTGTTGAGTAATGAAAAATATGCCTTATTTATTTCTTCTAATCCTCATTCTATCTTCCTGCGCTACCGCTGTATCTGAAGATCATTTTTATGAACCGGGTATTTCTTTAGAACTAGCCAAATTCAGGAAGCAACAAATCTCAGACATCCATTATACGCTGGACTTTTCGATTCCAAAGAATAAATACGAAGGAATCAATTCTTTTCTAAAATTAGACTTGACTATTTCCAATCTTGAACACCCGATCATTTTGGATTTCAATGAAAAATCAGAGAACATCAAATCCATATATGTCAACGGAAAGCCTACTGAAATCAAACATGAGCAAGAACACATAATTATAGATCCAAAAAACCTAAAATCTGGTGCAAATAAACTCG
>JBDNIP010000925.1:0-2465 GCA_041688245.1 Algoriphagus sp. | reverse complement strand
GTATTCCCCTGAAAAAGAGTATGCCCCTTGAGAATCGCTCGATGTGTCAATGGCATTTTTGATTCTGTCCACATCTTCTTGGTGGAGCAATTCAAAAAATGAAACCTTATTTTTAATTAATTCATTCGCTGAAAAACCAAATTGGCTGATATTATCAGAGATGTACTTGATTCTATAATTTTGAGAAGGGTTTATTCTAAAAAGAACTGCTGGACTATTTTCTATAATTAATTTAATTTGTTTTGCAAGCTTCTGACTTTCATATTTTTCAGTAAGATCTCTCAAAATGAAAGAGTAGCCGATCCGCTCTCCTGTTTCGGAAGTGAGTGGTTGAAATGAAATTTCAAAAGGACTAGATGCCGTATGTTTAGTTTTTATCTTTACTTCTTTGTTTACGCTTTGACCGATCGCTATTGATTGTGTTATCAATTTAAGGTTTTCCCCATTTTGAAATTTTACCTTTATCAGATTTTCAAATGGACCTTTGAAATCCATCGCAGTCTCAGGGCAGCAAAGTTGTATAGCGGCTTGGTTCAAATAGATAACATTCAAGTCATTATCTGTAACTAGTATTGGATCTGTTACTTGAGCTAGGATCTGAGATTGAAGTTTAAGATAATCATCCGAAGCCCGCTTGTGCGTAATGTCAGTACAGAACCCCAAAACTTCCAATCCTTGAGTTAGAAAGTCTCTTCTTACCTCGATCTCGTAACTAATATGGATTGAGTTCCGATCTTGGTTGAGAATAATAAATTCTCCTGAAGAATTTGATTGGGTTTCAATTGCCTTTTTCAAATTTTGGACGAAAATATTTCTTGTTACTCGTTCGATCTTTTTGATCAGAACAGTATACTCCTCAACAGCCGGTAAATCCCCCAATCCAAATAAATTAGATAAACCTCCAGAAATAAAGAACATTTTTTTGGTAGTGCTGTATCTCCAAGATCCTGATTTAGCTAAGATTTCGGTACTAGTCAACAAGTGTTCATTCCGCTCAATTTTTTTTGATAGCTGGCTACCACGATAAGCTCCTCCCAAAATATCCCCAAGTTGTCTGAATATTTGAAGTTCCTTTTCTTTAAGCTGCTGACTCTCGGTTTGGAGCGCAATAATCCCCAATAGTTTTGAACCCGAAATCATCGGAATAAAAATGAATGACTTTTCTTCTTCAACCAGAAGTTTTACTTTTCCATTTGCCAATTCCCTTACAAATTCTTTAGCCTTTCCAAGAATCTGAAAATCAATATCCGAGCTTGCTTCCGAAGCTTTAGAGGTCCAGTTTGACAGCAAATCATAATTTTTAGTATCCTTGTTGAATAAATAGATTTGAGATTTAAAGGCATTTAAGAAAGTTCCAAGACCTTCCAGCAACTGCTTAAAAATTATTTCAATATTCAATATTGGAGCATTGATCAGAAGTCCAGAGAGTTGGTTGATCAAGTTTTCTATTTCAAATCGACGTTTAAGTGGTAGGTCAGTTTGTATGTATTCGATAATATCTCTGGCACTGAAAATAATCCCCTGGATTTGAGGATGATTAAGAAGGTTTTTACCGAAACTTTCCAGATAAATCCGGGTCCCGTCCGGCTTATTGATCCAAAAATCAATGTTCACTTCATTATTTGACTCAAAAAGATTTTTGAAATTTCCTTTGACCAGCTGAATAACTCCGTTATCAATAAAATCCCTGTAATTTTTCCCAACTATCAATTCTACTTGAAATCCTAATTTATCTATAACTGAAGGGCTTATAAATTTGTAATAGCCTTCCCCATCCAAAATAGCGATTAGGTCATGACTGTTGTTCAAAATACTTTGCATGCATTTCAACTCATCTCCAAGATTAACCTTAGCATCTATCAAAAAATCTGGTTCACTTCTTTCTGTGAAAAACTTAATTTCCCTCCCCTTTACAATCAAAAATCGTTGGTTATAGCTAGAAGGTAGATTGACAAAGCACCATTCATACTGATGATTATCGCCTAATTTATCTTTAATTGATTTAATAAATTGTACGTTTGGCCTTTCTCCATTTTCAAAAAAAATATCAAGACAATCAACAACTTTTTCATTAGAGAAAAAAATTCGCCATGAATCTGACTCTTTTTCAAAGTTTTCTAAAAAATAGGTATTGCAAAAGATAATATCTTCGTAATCAATAAGGAACAGCGGTTCCTGTAATTCATCGAAGAAATTTGAAATATCAAATTGATTTGGTTCACTCATATTATACCCTCATCTAAATTAAAGCAAATCCTACTTCCAACTATAAAACTAAATTTATAAAAATCCATCTAATTTCAAAGATTTTTTGATCATTAATTATTACTGGCGTCCGAGTAAAACTAAAACTGTGAAAAAACATGCATCAGTTAGCTCAAAATGAATATTTCAATGCCTTTCTGAAAACTACCCCCTTTTTGACCATCAGGGGTACATCACGTAGTTAGGTACGGGGAAATTTC
>JBDNIP010000924.1:0-2608 GCA_041688245.1 Algoriphagus sp. | reverse complement strand
TCTTTCAAGTGGATTCTAGAAAAAGACAAACAGCGCCTGATATTTATTGTAGACTCTGGAGATCGTGTAATCGATCATTTAATAAAATCGTCGCAAACGATACGTGAGCGGCTAGAGCATATGAATCCAATTGCAATCCTGGAAGTCCAGAGATATTTTCCTGAAGCTTGGGCGGAGTTTGAGTCTTTCAAAGATGATTTTGTATTGAAAGACCTGTTCAATGTGATAGAACGAGGTAAATCCTTAGGTTATTTTCGTCCTGAAATAGATTCGATGATTCTTGCACAGCTTCGCGTCGCACAGATTTCCTCCGCGTTTGAATCTGGAATTCAAGGAAAAACTGGTCGTGAAATCATGGATATGCAATTGGAAATGATGGATCATTTCCTTCATGGAATTTTTACCGAAAAAGGAAGAGTATCCTACCGGCAACAAAAAGCAACCACCCTTTAATATGAGTTTATTCAAAAAACTGTTCGTAGCCATCATATTGATAGCTACTGTTTTTCAAACCGCATCAGCTCAAGATGTGGTTCAGCTGAATCTAAAGCAGGCGCTCGAATATGCTCTAGAAAATAATGTAGATGCTAAAAATGCCCGTTTGGAGCTCTTAGTTGCGGAGACTACTGTAAAGGAGGAATTGTCTAAAGGATTACCGCAAATTAATGGCTCGTTCAATTTTAATTACAATCCTGCGGTTCCACTTTTATTTGTACCCAATGAAGGGATTTTTGCGGATCCTGCTGTAGATGCAGATGTGGTTCCACTTAGGCTTGGAGTGAGTTATCAGTCAGGGTTAGGGGTGACTGTAAGCCAGATGATTTTTGATGGATCCTTTTTCGTAGGCTTGAGAGCTTCCAAAACGCTCCGGGAACTGATAGAATTTGATCGAATCAAAACTGAGAATGATGTGCTTTTGACTGTAAAAAAGGCCTATTATGGAGTTTTGGTGAATAACGAACGAATCAAACTGTCAGAGTCAAATCTTTCTAGGCTCGATTCACTTTTGGAAGATACCAAAGCGATATATGAGGCTGGATTGGCGGAGAAAATCGATGTATCTCGAATCCAAGTTCAACGCAACAATACGTACACTCAGTTGGAGCGAAGCCGAACGGCCTATGAGATCAGTAAGCAATTGCTGAAAATCCAAATGGGGTTACCAAGAGAATATGATGTTCTGATCACAGAAACTTTGGCAGAATTAAACTCGAAAGAGTATCTGAATCAATTGCTGACTATGGAGGGTATGCCTAGAGTGGAAGTCAATCAACTGGAGAAAAACTTGGAATTGGTCGGTTTGGACTTGAAAAACAATACCGTACAATACATGCCGAAGATCACGTTCAGTGCAAATTATCAGCGATCCGGTGCCTCAAATGACTTAAGTAATGTATATGATTCGAGGAACTGGTTTAGTAGTTCTTTATTGGCTGTGAACATGCAGATTCCTATTTTTGATGGTTTTCTGAAGAGTTCACTAATCCAGCGAAACCGTATCCAACAAGATCAATTGAAGAATCAGCGCCTATTTCTTGATGATAATATTTCGCTCGAAATCTACCAAGCCCGAACGAGCTTGAAGAATGATTTGAATATCCTTGAGGTACAAAGAGAGAATATGGCCTTAGCCCAAGAGGTCTACGATATCTCAAAAATCAAATACAACGAAGGTGTGGGTTCTAATCTAGAAGTGGTTGATGCAGATGCTGCCCTGATCGAATCAGAAATTAATTACTTATCCGCACTTTATGATGGCTTGATCGCTAAAGTTGATTTAGAGAAAGCGCTTGGAATATTGAAATTTGAGATTGAAAACTAAATAAACTATTTCTTGTTCAGAAATTGGAATTTACCAACGTATTATCAACAAACACATGAAATCAACAGCTAAATTCTTATCCATAATCGTTCTTTTACTTTTCGCAGTTTCTTGCGCAAAAGATGAGGGAGTCGAAGCTAAAAAGGTCGAACTGCAAGAGCTTAAAGCTCAGTTGAATGAGATCAATACGACTATCAAATCCTTGGAGATCGAGATCGCAACGCTTGATCCTGAGTTTGCGAAGCAAAACAGAAAATCAATTCTAATCACAACAGCATCTGCACGAAAGGGCAGATTCGAGCACTATGTAGAGGTGACCGGCTCAGTACTGTCTAAAAAGAATGTGAGCATAAGTGCAGAGACTTTAGGGAGAATTCTTGCTGTACCGGCAGTGGAAGGAATGTACGTGGAAAAGGGAGTAATTCTCGCAACTATTGATTCAGAATCCATGCAGCGAAACATCGATGAGATTCAGAATTCCCTGTCGCTTGCCAATATTTTATTTGAAAAGCAGGAACGTCTTTGGAACCAGCAGATCGGTACAGAAGTACAATACCTAGAATCTAAAAATAGATTGGAGGGATTGGAGCGAAACCTAGCTTCTTTAAAGACCCAATTGGCTAAGGCTGTGATTCGTGCACCTTTCTCAGGGACAGTTGAGACGGTGAATGTGAGACTAGGAGAGTTGGTTCAGCCTGGTATGTTGATGTTTCAATTTATAGGGGTTAGTGAATTATTTATCGAGGCTGATATTTCTGAGTCGTATGTAGGCGTCTTAGACCCTGG
>JBDNIP010000923.1:0-4925 GCA_041688245.1 Algoriphagus sp. | reverse complement strand
TTTAATAATTTTTGGGTAGAAAAGACTGAATCATTTGAGATTGCTTTGATATGATGTTGGATAATAAAAAAATCTTTCAAACACTCAATCCAAACAAGGTGTGGGTACCTGTAATAATCGGACTTGCTATTGTGTTTGCCATGTTTTATTTCGACCCTTCCATTAATGCGAATAGCCTGAAGGTCATTAAGGATGCATCCATCTCCTGGATTATTGTTGCCGCGCTGTTTATTCTGATTAGAGATGCTGGATATGTCTTTCGGATTCGTGAGATTACCGGTAAGGAGCTTACATGGACTAGGGCGGTCTATGTGATCGTTCTCTGGGAGTTTGCGTCAGCAGTTACCCCTTCCGTGGTAGGCGGGACTGCAGTAGCAATGTTTATTCTTAATAAAGAAGGAATAAAGCTTGGCCGGGCAATCGCTTATGTAATGGTAACTGCTATATTAGACAACCTTTTTTTTGTGATTGGGGCACCCGTAATTCTTTTTTTTGCACAAGGGAATATTTTTCCTACTGATAAAGTTTTAGAATCTCAACTTCAGAATAGCCTAGAGCCGATTTTTTGGATAAGTTATACCCTTTATGCCTTCTATAGTTTAACTATGGCATTGGCGCTCTTTTATCGACCGCGTGTTTTCAAGTGGATCTTGATGAAGATTTTCTCCATCAAATTTCTCAGAAAGTGGAAGCATGATGCAGACGAATATGGAAATCAAATCATAGAGGCAGCTAAAGAATTATCTGGTAAACGTCTGCGCTGGTGGATCCCTCTGATACTTGCTACGATATTGATTTGGTCATCAAGGTACCTTATGTTGAATGCGTTGATTTCGGCATTTGTAACACTCAGCATTGAACAAAACATAATCGTTTTTGCCCGACAGGTAATCATGTGGATCGTGATGATGATCTCGCCGACACCGGGAAGTAGCGGAACTGCAGAGTTTTTTTTCGCTCAGTTCTTCACTCAATTTTTAGATGGTTATACCTTCATCACCAGTATCCTTTGGCGATTGCTCTCATATTATCCTTACTTGATTCTAGGAGCTGTGTTCTTGCCTAGATGGATTAGACAGGTGTTTTTTAAAAAAAAGAAAAAAAAATCAACGCCTGATGTTCGGTAATATTAGTATGGATAAACTGGTGAAAATCACCAATGGTAAGCTAGCCAATAATGGGGATAACCGTGTGGTCGAACAGATCAGCATCGATTCGCGACAGATTTATAGTCCGGAAAAAACGCTGTTTGTTGCCCTTCAAGGTGCTAAAGCAAAAGGAGAAAGTTTTATCCCAGCATTGATTGAGCTTGGAGTAAATATTTTTTTAGTACCTATGGAATCAGGGGTTGAACTTGAAAAGAACTATCCCGCGCAAGTATTTCTGTTGGTGCCAGATACGAGAAAGGCGCTTCAGCTAATCGCAAAACATACGCGAGAGCAATTCAAAGCACCACTTGTTGGAATTACCGGAAGTAATGGGAAAACCATCGTAAAGGAATGGTTGGCGCAAATCTTAAGTCAAAGCTATGCGGTAGCAAAAAGTCCTAAGAGCTATAATTCTCAGGTCGGTGTTCCCCTTTCAATTTTTGGTATTAAAGCAGATCATCAGGTAGCCATTCTGGAGGCTGGAATCTCCAAGTCGGGAGAAATGGATGCACTAGCCACGATGATTCGACCAAATCTAGGAATTTTTACAAATATTGGGACAGCCCATCAAGAAGGATTCTCGGATCTCACTACTAAGCTCTCTGAAAAATTAGTGCTTTTTCAAGCTGCTGACCTAATCATCTATTGTAATGACCAAGAATATGTCAAGCAGCAGATGGAGAATCAATTCTCTCCTGATCGAAGAATTGCTTGGTCGGACCGCTCTGGTACGAATTACGCCAGATCTCTAAAGGTAAGCATTGGGAATTCCCGACTGATCCTAATGAAAGACGACTTAAGCACAAATACCTTTCGACTCCCATTCTCTGATGCAGCATCACTGGAAAATATCACACACGTCATCATCGCAGCCCTTACTCTAGGTCAGGATCCAGCTTTGATTCAGTCAGGAATTAATCACCTCAAGCCAGTGGATATGCGGCTTACCTTGAAGCCTGGCATCAATGATTCCTTGATTATAGATGATACGTATACCAATGATTTGGCGGGGCTGAAGGTTGCATTGGACTTTATGCAGCAACAGCGACCAAAGCGTAAAAGAATTCTTATTATATCAGATATGCTTCAGCAGGGTAGTCCTGAGCAGCTGTACCAAGAGGTGCTGGCGCTGATTGATCGCTGTCGATTTGATGAAATCTATGGTGTGGGGATCGAAGTCAAGCTTCTGGAAAAAGGGCTTGGCTCAAAATTTAGCTTCTTCGATTCCACAGAAGGGCTACTTTCTGGGGTAGATCCAAATTCATTTGCCAATGATCTAATCTTGATTACTGGAGCTAGATCTTTTGGTTTTGAACGTATTGTGAACCGTCTACAGCAACGAGTTCACGGGACTTCTTTGGAAATCAATCTTAACGCACTGACCCATAATTTAAATTTTTATAAGCAAAAGCTTAACCCAACCACGAAAGTCATGGTTATGGTAAAGGCATTTGCCTATGGAGGAGGGGCGGCTGAGATCGCCAATCACCTTCAGACTCTGGGGGTAGATTACTTGGCCGTTGCATTTACCGATGAGGGAGTTTCCTTAAGGAAAGAAGGAATTCGCTTACCAATTATGGTTTTAAACCCTGCCGAAGAGTCATTTTATCTGTGTCAAGAATTTGATTTGGAGCCTGTAGTCTTTTCAATTTCTTTTTATCAAAGTTTGGCAGAATGGTGCATGAACCAAGATTCCTCACTGAAAATCCATTTGGATTTGGATACTGGGATGCATCGTTTGGGTTTTGAAATGAGAGATATGCAAGAATTAGGGCGCCTGATCCGAGCTTATCCCAGATTGGAAATTGCATCCATTTACACGCATTTGGTAGGTGCAGATGAAGAAATTCACACGGACTTCTCACTGAGTCAGCTTGAGAAGTTCAATGAAATGAAGGAAAAAATCATTCAATTATTAGACTATTCACCTATTTGTCATGCGTTAAACTCGGCAGGAATTGTGGCTTTTCCAGCGTATCAATTTGATATGGTTCGTTTGGGAATCGGGCTCTATGGTGTGGAGGTGACAGGCCGATTTGGAAATGCGCTTCAGCCGATTTCAATCTTGAAAACAACCATTTCACAAGTAAAAATACTAGATCCTGGGGAAACGGTAGGCTATTCTCGGAAGGGAAGTCTGCCAAATGGGGGTAAAATAGCAACTCTTTCCATTGGATACGCAGATGGCTACGATCGTCGATTTAGTAATGGAAAGGGTTATGTATTGATACAGGGTAAAAAGGCTCCAGTAATCGGCAATGTCTGCATGGATATGGTAATGGTTGACATTTCGCAAATTGAAGCTCAGGCGGGGGATGAAGCTATCATTTATGGGCCAGATATTTCGCTCAAGGATTTGGCGGATCGAATCGGCACTATCCCCTATGAATTGCTGACCAATATTAGTACGAGGGTGAAGCGGGTCTATTACCTGGATTAGTAAAAAGGAGATTATTTTCTAAATTAAAGCATGAAAATTACCAAAAAGCGATTGGCTCACATTATTTTTGAGTCAGATGACTGGGCATCTAAGGCATTTGACATCGCCTTGCTGATATTGATTTTTGGAAGTATTCTTATTGTTATTTTGGATTCAGTGGCTAGTCTCCGATTAGAATATGGATGGTTATTTTTAAGGCTGGAATGGATCACTACGATACTTTTTACTCTTGAATATTTACTGCGTATCTGGCTGTCCCAAAAGGCCAAAGAATATGTTTTTAGCTTTTTCGGTGTGGTTGATTTTCTGGCTATCCTTCCTTCATACTTGAGTTTTTTTGTACTGGATTCCCAGTTGCTCTCTGTCGTAAGGGCACTTAGATTACTACGTGTGATCCGAATATTGAAGCTGGGCAGATATGTCTCAGAGGCAGAATATCTGACGCGATCTTTGAAGGCTAGTTTTCATAAGATTTTGATTTTTATTGCATTTGTACTCACCATTGTCCTCATCATGGGTACGCTGATGTTTATCATCGAAGGTCCTGAAAATGGATTTACCAGTATTCCTGTAGGGATGTACTGGGCTGTTGTGACATTGACCACAGTGGGGTTCGGAGATATTTACCCAGTCACTCCTTTAGGTCAGTTTGCGAGCTCGCTGATCATGTTACTGGGCTATGCGATTATTGCCGTACCAACTGGAATCATCACTTCTGAGATGTCAAAAATCTCAAATTCAAAAACACCCGAAGATATAAAAACCTGTACATCTTGCGGACAAGATGGTGTGGATTCCCAGGATAATTTTTGCAAAAATTGTGGGTCAAAGATCGATTAACTTTCTAAATCCAGGAATCTGCGAATGTCTTTGACCATTCCAAAAATCAAGAGTATATCCTCTTGTGAAAATATATAATCTGGCTTGATCACCCCTTCCACCTCTTTTTTCAGGGACTTCATTCCCAGAAGATTTGACTTTTCTTTCATTTTGATAGTGAAAAGAATGTTGAGGGAGAATTCATCCCGGATATTCGATTCGACTATGGTAAGTCCAATATACCTTTTGGGCAATTTCACTTCTACGATATTGTAGTCGTCCGAAATTTCCAGAGAGTCCAATACTCCTTTCAGCCCAAGTCTTGTCGCAAGCCGCTGAGCTGTCTCCTCTTCAGGATGAATAATCTCATCCACTCCAATGGCCCGGATTACGGTTTCATGAAGCGCATTTATTGCCCGACCAATAATCCTTTTAGGATTTATTTGCTTGAAAATAGCAGTCGCCATAATAGACGCCCCCACATCTTCTCCAATGGCGATGATGACCACATCGCAATC
>JBDNIP010000922.1:0-1704 GCA_041688245.1 Algoriphagus sp. | reverse complement strand
TTTTAGGCTTTTGATCTTTTTCAAAAAAATGACGTACGTAATCGTCCATCTCCCTACTCCAGCCTTTCGCCAAGTAAAGTGCTATTCCATCTACATACCATTCAGGAAATGAATTCATCAAATTAGATTGAAAAGCATCTGCCACTGATGACCCATAGAGCATTTCTTCAATAATTACCTTTGAAGTTGCATATATCAGATCATTTTTAAACTTATCCATCTGCCCTTTATAGGACACTTCTGCAATTAAACGATTGAAGTTAGTCTGTCCTTCCTCACTGAATTGTTCTTTATTTAAACCAAGATTGCTTTGAAGCAACTCGTCTGGAGAATTATAAATATAAATTCTTGGCTTGGTGTAGGCCACATAACCAATCATTTGTGTCAATCGATCAAATTCTCCTTCCAGATATTCAATGGCTAATTTTGCATTTACGCCACCTTTATCATAATAATAAACTTCGAAATTGTTTGATGTATAAAAATACCATTGAAATTGCTTATGCTGAAGTCTATTTTTGCCGTATCTGTCCTGATCAAACTGAGCGTTTGCTAAAAAGTAACTTAAAAATAAGATGTTGAAAATAACAAGTCGAGACAGGTGATATCGCATTCGTTTCACTAAAAGTTGATTTTAAATATACTTAAAATAGCGTGCTATGTCCACTTCACTTTCAATAGGGATATTTTCCAATAATAACCCTATCATTAATTTACTGAAATATGGTACCAGAGAAACACCTTTCGCACCAAAACCATTGAAGATATAAACGCTCTTTTCAAATGGATGTTTACCTAAAAAAGGCTTTCTGTCGCGAGTTGCTGGCCTAATCCCTGTTTTATGACTCTTAATGCATATAATTGGCTCATCCACAAGACCTTTAAGTCTATCAAGTATTTCTGTCTTCGCTGATTCTGTTGGCTCTGTATTCAAATCGTGATTGTTATAAGTAGAACCAACTCGATGAAGATTTGGCCCAAGTCCGACTCTAAAAACTCCTCTGTTAACGATGTATTCCGGATTAAAATCTTGTTCAACCTCTAGTATTTCACCTTTAACCGGAGAAAATGGTAAATATTTAAAGAAAGTCGAATTTAATGCCCCTAAACCATTGCAGTACACCAAGGCATCAAATTCCAATTCTTTATAGTGCCATTGTTCACCCTCTTTTGATAGTTTCTCTTCCAAAAAATGATCGAAGATTAGCTCTTCTCGAAGTAGCCCAGTCATAGCCTCTAAGAATTCCGAGATCTTAAGCCAACCTGAATTCTTTAACATGACTCCTCCGAAACTATCATAAAGTGACTGTGACTGACTCTTATTATGTATTTCGTCTAGGTAAGGCATAAAGGCTGGATCAGCACTACGACCCATCCACTCATTCTGCTCCTCGACAGATAAAAACGGCCGATAAATCTTCTGAATATTCAAAAATATCTTTCCTGTGATTTGCTCAAGTTCTTGATAGAATGGGATGATTTCTGGAAATAGCTGATCTGCTTTCCAAGTTTTTACCATCTTTCTTCCGGTAATCGGGTTAAATAAACCTGCAGCAACTCGGCTTGACTGATTTTCATCCGGGAGATCAAAAATTCGCACAGATTTGCCTGCCTTCTTAAGCCTGTAGCCAAGTGAAAGTCCGGCAATTCCACCCCCAATAAGTAAAAAATCAATTTTCATAACCCAAATTAAAGGTATAATTC
>JBDNIP010000921.1:0-6140 GCA_041688245.1 Algoriphagus sp. | reverse complement strand
TTTGCCGTCACCATATCCAATTTATTGGAGGTGTATGCTTTGGCTGAATACGTAGTCATCGTACTGTTTCCAGGAGTATTTTCATTCCCGTATTGATTACCACGTTGAAATTGATTGCCGATAAAGAGCGCATTTGCACCCATCATAGCAGCCTCTATTTTCAGTTTTAACAATGCTCTGTTATTGACATTGTTGACACTTGATAAAGTGGTTACCCCAACGGCTTTTGAGAAAAGATCGCCTACAATATCTAAGCCCTCAATTTCTGATGGATTGAAAGTGACAAACACTTTTTTGGCATCTTTCAAAGAATTGACTTCTTGGAGAGGACTTCGAAATTCTTCGGATCGACCATTTGAAAACTCAATTTTACTAACCAGCGTCTTGCTTATCGAGTAGACGACATCCTCGCCTGGAAAAGTATACTTAATGCTATTGAAATTGACCTCTTTTACATTCACTTCCTTAGTTTCATTTTGCAAAAAAAGCTTATCATTTTCCGTTTGAGAAAATGCAAAGGAGTAAGTTAAAACCAAGGCAACTACGGTGAGAAGAATATTTTTCATAATCAGAAGGGATAATGAGCTATTATTAACTAAATCAATTTACGAATTAATTTTATTGAAGTTTATTTAAATTTGGCTTCAGGAAACAAAAAATCCCTCAAACTTTCGCTTGAGGGATTTTATTAAAATTATGTCTCTGTCAATTTTTTCCCAGAATTGTTTGAACGCTTTTCATGAAATCACTTTCCTTGGTCTTCAATATATAGTTATAGATTGTATTTTTGTTTTTCCCCATCAGTGTTAACGTTCCGTTTTCATAGCTGATTACTTCTAGATTTTCAGTTTTGGTACGAATGGCAGGGATCTTGACAAATAATCTTTCGTCTGAGATATTTGATTCTGTTATTTGAGTGATTACAGGTATTCGATTATCATCATATTGAAGAACCATTTCAATTTTGGGGCTGAAATCATTTTTATTAAATGAGTGAGATTGGTAAAAAACTACGTCCGCTCCTTCCAAAGCAGCCTTCCATTTGTCGAGATTATTTTTAGAGGTGCTATATGCTTGACCAAATAAAACAGTTTGGGTGGATTGGCTTGGGATGATTTCATTTCCGTAATAATTTCCCCTTGATCGTGCATCTGATATCAAGACCGCATTAGCACCGAGCATGGTTGCTTCCGCTTTCATTTTGTCCAGTGATCTGTTTTTGACTGTTGACATGTTTGAGAATACAGTCACCCCTGTAGCTTTACTGTAGAGTTCACCCAGATTGATCAGACCTTTGACTTCATCAGGATTATAAGTCACGAATACTTTATCCATATCAGTGAGTCCATTTACATCTTTGAATGGGATTTCAATGATTTCCTCACGACCGCTTCCAAAAACTATCTTTTGCACTAGATATTTATTGATCGAATAAATAGTTTCTTCTTTTGGGAATGTGTACTTGATTTCCGACAGTCCCACTTCTTTAACCATTACTTCTTTCGTCTCATTTTGGAGGAATAACTTATCTGGTTTAGTTTGAGCAGATAAGGTGACCGAGATACCCAAAGCAAGGAGTAGAATCAATATGCTGTTTTTCATTTTTTAAGGCGGTTTATTAATCTTTACACGAAAATACGAAAACTAAGTTTATTATCATTTCCACTAATAAAAAGGTCCCTCAAACTTTCGTCTGAGGGACCTTTCTCGATTATTAACTCAAGAGTTAAATGTCTTTCTTAGCCATTCTAGTTCGCTCACCATCGTCCAAGAATATTTTACGCATCCGCATGGACTTTGGAGTGATCTCCAGATACTCATCTTTCTGGATATATTCCATAGACTCTTCCAAAGAGAATTTCTTTGCAGGAGTGATCCGTGCGTTATCATCGGAACCTGAAGCTCTCATGTTAGTCAATTTTTTACCTTTTTGCACGTTTACGACGATGTCATTGTCTCTGGAGTTCTCTCCGATTACCTGACCTGCATAAAGCTCATTCCCTGGATCGATGAAAAATGTTCCTCTATCCTGAAGTTTATCGATTGCATAAGCGGTGCAGGGCCCACCGTCCATGGATATTAATGAGCCATTGACTCGACCTGGTATAGGGCCTTTAAAAGGCTCAAAGGCTGTGAATCTATGATTCATGATGGCTTCACCTTGTGTGGCGGTCAACATGTTATTTCGTAAACCAATCAATCCCCTTGAAGGGATTTTGAATTCTAGGTGTTGTAAATCACCTTTCGGCTCCATGACTAGCAACTCACCTTTACGCTGCGTTGCCAACTCAATTACTTTACCTGAAGTCTCCTGAGGCACATCTACTACTAGTGTTTCAATAGGTTCACATTTCACACCATCGATATCTTTGAAGATTACCTGAGGTTGACCTACCTGAAGTTCGTATCCTTCTCTTCTCATCGTTTCTATCAAAATAGACAAGTGAAGAATTCCACGACCATAAACTAAAAACTTATCTTCCGAATCAGTTGCCTCAACTCGTAGTGCAAGGTTTTTCTCAGTTTCCTTCATCAATCGATCTCTCAAATGACGGGAAGTCACGAATTTTCCTTCTTTACCAAAGAAAGGAGAGTTGTTAATAGTAAACAGCATATTCATCGTAGGCTCATCAATAGAGATGCGAGGAAGTGCTTCTTGATTGTCGACATCACAGACTGTATCCCCAATTTCGAAATCTTCAATTCCTGTCACTGCACAAATATCACCAGCTAGAACTTCCTCAACTCTAAATTTGCCAAGGCCTTCAAAAACGTGGAGTTCTTTAACTTTCATTTTCTTGACAGAGCCGTCTGCTTTTAGCAAAGCGATTTGCTGACCCTCTTTGATAGAACCACGCTTCACTCTTCCGATTGCAATACGACCTACAAAGCTGGAATAATCCAACGAAGTGATCTGCATCTGTAGTGTTCCTACTTCGATTTTAGGAGCAGGAATATATTCCAAGATTGCATCTAAAAGCGGAATGATTGAATCCGTAGGATTTTTCCAATCCGGACCCATCCAATTTTGCTTGGCCGAACCATAAAGTGTTTGGAAATCTAATTGGTCTTCGGTAGCGTCAAGGTTGAACATCAATTCAAATACAGCCTCGTTCACTTCGTCAGGTCGACAGTTTTCTTTGTCTACTTTATTGACTACTACAATTGGTGTCAATCCCAAATCAAGTGCTTTACCCAAAACGAATCTAGTCTGTGGCATCGGGCCTTCAAAGGCATCCACCAAAAGGATTACTCCATCAGCCATCTTCAAGACGCGCTCCACTTCACCGCCAAAATCGGCGTGACCAGGTGTATCAATAATATTGATTTTAGTGTCTTTGTATCTGATCGATACGTTTTTGGAAAGAATGGTAATTCCTCTTTCTCGCTCCAAATCGTTGCTATCTAGAATCAAATCATCGAATTGTTGATTCTCTCTGAAGATTTTTGAAACGTGTATAATTTTATCCACGAGTGTAGTCTTGCCGTGGTCAACGTGTGCGATAATTGCAATATTCCTGATATTCAACATGTTTTGCTTATTGAGGTTGCAAAATTACAATTTTTTTTTGTACTAACGTTACGGAATTGTAAAGAGTTAGAATTGAATTCACAAGTCAGAATGTTGAAAGTCAGAAGTCTAACCCGATACATGGGAAAATCTGGAAGTAATTGTGCTAGCGTAATTCTTGTTAGCATGAAACTTCACAGTCAAAAAGCTTATCCTAAAGGTGAAGATTTAATGAGGGAAGAATATAAATCGAATTTAAAGGAAGGGAATTTCGCCAAAAAAGCTGGCTCAGCATTATACTTTTTTTTCAGATCTTCTGTCAATTTGATATTGGATTAGGGTTAGATTAATTTTAAAGGATAGCAATAACCAAAACAAGATGGACAAACCAATGCCTATAAGTAGGGTATGATGCCATAATCATGTTTCCTCCGAAATAGGAATTGAGTAGCGATACAATGAATAATTGAAGGATTTTTTTGTTTTCTTCTACATACTTTCAGTAAATTTTTACAAAAGAAAAATTTTTTGAGAAAAAGTGGAAATAATTTTAGTTTAAGCTGTGTTTTATGCTCAATTAAACTAAACTTAAAAATGAAAAGAAAATTGTTGATGGCAATGTCTGTAATCCTACCTTTTGGTACAGCCATATTCGGTTCCGGTTCTCTAAAGGCGGAGGCTGAATGTAGTGCACCAGTTGTGGTAAGCGACCAGAAAAATCGGTTATTTAGTATGTCAGATTGTAAAGTGGGTGGAGGAATCTGTATTATTGTAAGATGTCCAATTGCTATTAGTCTTGGGTAATTAGTGTTTTCTTCAATTTGGAATACCTTTTATTAGGGTGTCCTAATTTTGATTCTAACTGACTCATGTTATTTATTTTTCTTTAGATATAATTTAAATGTACTTATGAAAATCACAAATTTTTTTTGTGTTATAATCGTATTTATTATCACATCCTGCAGGCAGGGAGTTGATGAAATCGCATTTCCACAAGTGAAATTAAATTCACAGTCCAGTGGAAAGCTGTCTGACTTTTTTCAGCGGGTGGAATTAGTTGAGCTGGTTTCAAAAGATAGTGGAATATGGATCGGAAACATTGATCTATATAAGATTACAGAGAATCATATCTATCTTCTTGATGAATCTCAAGGCAAGAAAATCATGAAATTTAACCATCAGGGAGATTTTATAGCCGAGGTGATTTCTGTGGGCGAGTCGCCATTGGGATTCAATATTCCATCGATTTTCAGCATTGATGAGTCGCTCAATGAAATGCTTGTGTTTGACGGAACAATGCTCAAATTACTAACCTAAGATTTGAATTTCAGATTGATTAAATCTGAAAAACTCCCCAATTATTATAGCAACATCTCTCACTTGAGAAACGGAGATGGCTATTTATATTTTCCCGATGACTATATAGCGGTGTCAAATGATTATATATTGACTTATCAAAAGTCCAAAGGGGCCTTTGAACCTATTCTTTATACGAAATATCCGATGATTCCTTATTACAGTGAATCTTTTCTCTATAATGACCAGAGTGGTTTTTATCATGTTCCATTTGAGGATAAAATATTCAGATATAATGCGGATTCCAGTAGGTTTGATCCACTATTCCAACTCATCTTAAATTCTGAAAAGATACCTTCTGATTTGTTAGAAGGACTCGATATTTTGGCTTTGCAAAGTTTTTTGTTGGATAGCGAAATGAGTTTTGGATCTTTTAGTGGAAGTGAATATGGGGGTAATTACTTCCTCTTTTATTACAGGGATTTGGAGAATTATAATTTTGTCCGAATTAGTAAAAACGATTTTGATGACAATATCTCAATTTCTTGGAAGGGATTGTTTGATAATGCCGATGTTCCTGTTCCATTTGCGTCCTCTGCGGGCATGTATTACAGTATTGGCTACTTATCCGAATCTGACTATAAAACGGTCTCAACTACCACAGGAATCTTAGATAGTAATATTGAGTTTAAAGATTTTGAAAATAAATTATTTTTATTTAAATTTTATTTAAAATGAAATATTATCCTAATTACAGATCTATATTATTTTTTTTGGCGTCACTGCTATTTATTCTCACAAGTTGTACTGATGTTAAATACATAAATGAAACTCCTGTTTATGAAGAACTGATGAATAGTATGAAATCTTCATGGGAATTAAATTTGGTCTTTAGCTTTAATACTGTTGAGGTACATGATTTTTCTAAATCAGGTATCTTAAAGACATTTATTTCAGATGATGGTTTATTTTTTATTCTCCCAGGTGACACCTGCAATTCCTGCTTGGAACAAGAGTATCAAAAATTTCTAGATTGAGAAACTCATTTAGATAAATTCCTGATAGCTTTCGAAGCAAATAACAATTACCTTAAATATTTGAAAACGAATAATCCTGAAATTAAAAGTATTGTTGGTATTGAAAACGAATCTGATTTTAAGGAAAATATTTTATTACCATATATAATTTATTATTAGTGGCGTCCGAGTAAAACTAAAACTCTGAAAAAATATGCTCCAGTTAGCGCAAAATGAACATTTCAACGCCTTTCTGAAAACTACCCCCCTTTTGAACCATCAATGATACATCACCTAGGGAGGTACGGGGAAATTTC
>JBDNIP010000920.1:0-2418 GCA_041688245.1 Algoriphagus sp. | reverse complement strand
GCGCTAGCTTGCGGTCATCGGTATAGCTTATCTCCTCCAAAGACGCCTGATAATGGAACTTTGCATTTTTGAGTAAGCGCTCGGTTCGGCTGTTGTTGCGATGATTGTCTTCGGATTCGATGAGCCAGGCAATAAACTCACCGTTGGTAAATATGCCTTGGTTTCTGGTCTCGAATGAAGCTTCATAAGCTTGTTTCATTCCGTTTAAACGCATTTTCTGCATCTTTTCGACAGTGGCATTTGTGTTCATATTTTGATTTGATTTAATTTAAAATGTTATGCGTACTATTCGTGTCCTCTGATATTGTCATGATTCGATACCGAGACGTTGAATAAATCCAGTTCTTCTTCTTTATCAAGGCCGCTCTATAAAATATTTTTGATCGTATTGTAGCTTACCGAATCGTAGGTCAGCGCACGTTTGCAGGTTTTATTCAGGCATTCTTTGTCTATTTTGGCTGCCATGTTCACTATTCCCAAGCAACTCTTGTAACTCTGTTCGGGATACTGTTTTTTATCCAATAATTTTTCGATGTATTCTTTGGTCGAAGCGCCTGTCTTTTGCGCCCAGGTGATAAAATATCCCGAACTCCAATCGGCATTGTAGGTGTGACTCACAGGCATATGTTCCTTTACCATTAATCATGGTAAGCCTTGCGGCTGCGCGGGTGAAGAGCAATTCGAGCTTGGTTGTGGTAGATTTCCACTACGCTTTGGGTGAGGATCAACTTTACTTTCTTACCGATGTAGGCATTGGGTATGCTGTAATAGTTCTTGTCAGGGGAATGACAGACATGACAATTCTTCTGTACTGTGGCGATTTTATAGTCTCTCAGTTCGTATTTCTCCAAAGGCAATGGCTTTAAAGCATCCTGCTCTATTTCTAAAAAAAGACCGGTACGACTGTGTCCTTTTTTCTGAAAAGGGGTTTGACTGTAAATCAAAAAAAGCTCCTGTATAGCTAAATTCAATTCCGTAATACCGTAAACTCTTTATCTCGAAGAGCCGCATAAATGCGGGTGTAAGTGATATTTACGGCACCTTCGACCAAGGATTTGTCCTTAGGCTTCAAGGCTCTGGTAGGCATTATCGAAGTGTCGTAATGGGAAGCAAAGCAGGCAAACTGTTTGTTTACATGGGGTTCGTATTTATTGGATTTGGTGACTGCCGATTTCAGATTATCAGGAATTATACAGGCAGGAACGCCCCCCAGATAATGCAGGCAATTTTGAACGCTACTTATAAAATCGGGTATCTGCTGAGAAAAAGAGACTTCAAAGTGTATTGGCTTGCGCCAAGGGTCGCAACAAAGACTTCCACCGGCTTTATTTCGCCTGTTTCCCGGTCAATGCTATGGAGTTTCTTACCCGCATAATCAATGAAAAGCTTTTCCCCTGCTTTATGGGCAGTAGGCATGTAACCTTCCGATTTGCAGTTCCATTTATTGTAATGTTCACAGAATTGGCTGTACATCACTCCTTCGGGGTGTTTTGCCTTATACTCTGCCCAGAGCAGATGACGGGTCACACCAACACGCTTTAATTCCTTTTCCGGATAAGGAAAAAAGGAATATAAATCTTTGCGAATCTGCGCTCTGTTGACAGGACTTAACGCATTGGGAACTTCAAAAAGCTCCGATAAATCTTCGCCTTTGAGCTCAAGGAGTTCCTTTAAACAAACCCCGGAAGCGGCAATGGCTCCAAGATATTTGATGCTAGTTGTCCTTGATTTTCCAAGGTTTTTAGCGATTTGATTGTTGGAAAGACCGTTCTCTTTCATTCTGATGATTTCTCGTATCCTAACTGATCCTATTGATTTATTGGCCATACTTATGTGATTTGATCACAAAGTAGAACTAAAAATCATCATCAAAACTGTTCACTTTAAACCGGAATAAGGTGTTCACTTTACGCCGGAATACCCAGGTATAGCTAGCCGAGAGGCCTTTGGTAGTCTTAGCCATCTCAAAACAGATAAAAAATGCATTCCCCAATCTAAATTTAACCTTGTGAAAAAGCGTATTACTTGTTACTGATTGTGTATGACTGCATTTATTACAGGTTCGTCCGAGCATGATTTTTCCGAATCTGGCACTTCGTATACTCGCATCTTTTGCACTTAAAGCCATCTGAAAAAACTAGTTCAGTCAAATATGAGTCGCGATCATCTACAGTTTTGGACCTTTCGAAAAAAGCTCTAGAAACCCCTGATCTTTGAGAATACCCATTGATTTCTTTTAAATTGACTTAAAATTATGTGCTTGTCTGCTGATCTCAATAAAATTAGAATGTATTTATCACATGTTTTGGAGTCATATATAGTCCCGAATGCATGAGTAGCTTTTTCGCTTAATATTCTGAATCTATCCTTCATCTCTTTCTGTGTAATGGCGAAACTGTTAACCCAACTTGAAAATTC
>JBDNIP010000919.1:0-2149 GCA_041688245.1 Algoriphagus sp. | reverse complement strand
TCACAACATCGTCCTCGTCTTTGTTTTGATCGTCGATGCTGTGATTTACCTAGGAAAGTAACATTTTGAAAGCAATTCACAACGAACTGCCTTGCCAATGAATATCTGCATGGCTGTGACTTACCTAGGAAAGTAACATTTTGAAAGCAATTCACAACTGCTGCCATGATTGTTTGTGTAGGGCGTTTGCTGTGATTTACCTAGGAAAGTAACATTTTGAAAGCAATTCACAACAGAATTTATACAAAACAAAAAGGATAGCGCCCGAGTGGAAACTATCCTTTTATTTGATCTATTGACTCATCAAAATGGAATCCTGATTAATTGACACGCAATTGACCACGAATCTCACCATTTGGATAGGTCACAGAGTGAAGGTTAACATAGTAAAGTCCGGCTTTCAAATCTGCTTCCTGCTCGGCATTCAAAGTTTGCATATACATGAACGGGCTTGAGAAGGTGGTTCCTATGTTAAAAATTACTCCACCATTAGTCCCAGCTGCCGCCTTGTGAATGTGCCAAGCTACAGGTGTAAAACCGGTGTAGGTAATGTTCAGCATCAATATTTTTGTCTCTTCATTAAAAGTACCGTCCACTTTTCCTGTGGAGGTAGAAACGTTAGCAGGAACTTCTGCTGAGCCAGCTAATGTAGCAGTGACTAGTGTATCGGGAGTCATCTCCTCGTTATCATCCTTACAACCCATTACTAACGTTACTAGGAATAGGCCCAACAGTGCTATCTTTTTCATAATTAGTTAATTTTTTAAAGTTTTACGCTGGTATTAATAGTACTTTCGAAGGCAAATTATTTTTTATAACTGAAAAAAATAAGATTGCCTTGGGCACCTGATGTGAGTCATTTAACTCAGAGCTGCTATGATAATGTGCTATTCAGTGACAACCGCCATGGATTATCAGTTTTGAAAGTAGCCTATTAAATTTGTAATTGATTCTTCCTGAGCAGTAGCTTGGCTGTTTGCCAAAAAAAATGCTGAAACTGATTACATACAACCTGAGTTCTGAATCAGATCATTTTGATTGAATTGTTTTCACTTGAAGAATGGGAATTGACTGATTTTTTTTTAAAGTATATCGGTTTTTGATCGGTCAAATATATGCTTTTTACATTCTCTTTTATCGATTTACATTAATATCAGATCACTTTGATATAACGATTTCAGCGAGCAAGTAAAATAAAAGAATGACACTTTAGAATCATTTATATTGCTAAGTTTACTGTAGCGTATTACATTATTTAGGATAGACTCTTTCCCTCCCTAAAAAAAGGAATCGGCTCTAATTTTAAATCATGATTCTTGATTTCAATACCTACAAAGCAAAAATTCGTAGTAGCAAGTTAGATCACCAATAAGTGTCCAAGTAACCCAATTTTTTTTTCTGGCGAGAATATCCAGTATGACGAAATAAGCTGATGTCATTCTCATAGCTATCAGGATATCGAAGTACCGGTCATCCTAATTTTTATTACATAGTAAGGTGATTTTATCTTTTATTCGTTTAATCACCACAGTATTACAATCAATATAAATTATCATTTGAAATTCATATAGCTTATTAATTACACCTAATAAAACCTATGAAAAGGCTGTAGGCAAAATATTCCTACAGTTTTTAATTCAATCGTTCCATTGGGAAAATATGGTGAAATAATATGCGATAAATTGAATCCATAGAATAGTGTCTTTGATTACTTGGATCTGAATTATTAATCCAATAAAAATACTGTAGTGAAGTGCTTAAATCAGATCCTTGGGCATTGATGGCATTCTTATTCAGCAATTCAAAATCAGTTGGATTGTTAAAACTTTGGTCATTCAATTTTGCTTTTGTTTGAATCAATTGACTTGCCGTATATTTCACTATTCCAGACGCACTCCTTGAATAAGTAATTGCCAACTTTTCGTATTCTGGGTTTGGGTAGCAATTGGTTAGTTCTTTGAGCGTTTCTGATTTGATTATTTCAGGAATGTCTTGCAGATTATTGCTTAAAAGGGATAGAAGTCTTCTTTCTTTACCTAAGAAAACTTGAGGGAAATCTGCTTCCAATTTATTTAAAATACTGTCAGTTTGATCTTCTCTGAAGAGTGGAAGTATCCATTTTTTTTCTTGTTCTGCTAGTACTAGCTCT
>JBDNIP010000918.1:0-3378 GCA_041688245.1 Algoriphagus sp. | reverse complement strand
TTGGGCTATCGGCTACTGATGTGGATCCGCCATTCAACTCGATTACCTTTCAGCGTGATGCAGTTGGAGATTTGATTACTTATAATAAAAGACCTCCCGAAGCGCCGACATACAATCCAATTGACTGGGTCATTGATCCTATCGTCAATAATGTCATTGTAAGAGATACTGTTTGGGTAAAGCAAAACCCAGATCAATACAACATTTTCATACGATTTTACATTAAAAGAAATGGAAAATTCACCGAATTTAGGTGGCAGGACCCGCCATTCTTCACTACTTTCAATGGTAGATTTCCTAGGATTCTCACTACCCAAGAGGGCCAAGCAGTAGAGGGAAACATCCAATATGCAATGCTTTCTTCCGGTTGGGAATCGATTTTTAGAACTGACACGCTCCGGATCGATGTAGGAATACAGGATAGACTGCTGAACAAAAGCAATGAAGTTTCCAGCCCTGAGGTGACGCTAAGGCAAATCACTCGAAAATCTCCATAAAAAAAGACTGATTAATCAGCCTTTTTTTATTTTTCACAAGTCAGCAAAATTAACTTAGGTCGATTCTAAGGTCTTCTTTGATTTTCGATAGAGATGTGAACTCAATATATTTCTTCGGGCAAATCGATACGCATTGTCCGCACTCAAAAATTTGGTATAGACATTCTTGGAGACTCCAAAATACTCGTAAGTATTGCCATCCAAGAAAGTGATTTCAAGTACCAGATTTTTGTAATGAAAGTCCCCTATTCCTGATTCAGTAGCCGTTTTAGTATATTCCGCTAAATTGGCAGCAGTGGTCTCCGGTGCGATACTCACCAAAAAATGATACCCATCAATAATCTTAGTGCTTTTTTCTTCGGCTTCTTTGGCTTTTTCATCTCCTTCAAGGAATTTATCAGGATGCCATTCTTTTACCAGTGTTCTATAGGTAGTTTTTAATTGCTTCAGGTCAAGTGGCCCTTCCACATTAAAAAGCTTCTTATACTCATTGATTCGCTTCATTGATTCTTTTTTTAAAACTTCGGCAAAGCTAAGGATATAAAACTAGCCCGCTAAAAAGTTTGAATTTAGAATGACAACGAGTCTTTTTCGATATAAGAACAGATTAATAACAATAGAAAAGCAATAAAAAAATTCATAAATCAGATTAATGTTCTGTCTAATCCTTCCTTATTAGAGTCAAATCATGGGTTGATCTATGCGTTTTACTTTATCAGGATTGACCTAGATGATATTGTTCTGGCAACGTATTGTGCATGAGCTATTTCGTGTTAGATTATTAGCTACGAAAGGTATAAAAGTACACTGATCCACTAATGATTTTCCGGATTAGTACCGACCCAGCACTGGCTCAGAAATCGTATTGCCATTTCGGTATTTTTTTCAAAGATTCTTCGTTCAGAAAATTCCATTCTGTGTTTTCCAGCATGTGAGAGAATTCCGCCTGTATATTATTTCTCAAAGCTTTTCAATTCGGATCGATGTTGTAATTCCGCACCTTTTGAAACTCCACAGGTCTTTAATTTTTTATAAAATTTCTCAAGTTTTTTTACCAAACAGTTAATTTAGTGACCGAGAATACTACTTGCACAATAAGAAGTGGTATGGTCAACAGTTCCCTGAAAATCCAATTAAAGCAAAACTTTTAGACGATTTATTCAATCCAATAACCTTCGAGCATCACCTGATAGCTTGTCTGCTAATCTTGTATGGCATCTAATGGGTTTTAATGCAGCATCAGGAAATCGGCAATTTTGCCCTCTCTAATACTTCCAATTGTATTCTCCATTTTCAAAAATTCAGCAAGATCAATAGTTGCCGAACGGAGTACTTCAGCATTTGACATACCAGCTTCTGCCATAAAATCCAACTCTTTGTGTGCACTATATCCAGGAATGATTGAAGGGTTTCCCGCATCTGACCCAATGAGTATATTGACACCTGCCTTATACATTGGCGTAAAATTTTTAATACCATTCGCCTTGTGCAAATTATGCAAATCCGGATCAATACCGTAACTGCGAACTATCAGTTTTCTTACTGGCCAGTTTTCAAGGCTGCGATTAGTTCTCTCAGAACTGTATTGCATTATAAAAGGATCCTATAAAATTTCAGCAGAGCCAATACATTGAAGGATATATGCTGCAGAAAGGGTTGTTGTATAAGCGATAAAGTCTCTGATCATTTTTTCTAAGATAGGCTCAGCACCTGTTAGTAACTGATCTTACGCGTATGAAAAATAACAGCTAGACCTTCATTCACAGCATCTTGCAAGTCGGCTATACGGGTTACATGGGTAAAAACGCGTAGCTTATAGTATGATGCTTTCTTGACGATCTTCCCTGTCAGTTTATCTGATAATCGTGTTTCTTCTGAAGCTCCAGCTAAGCCAGATTCTACCATTACTTTAAGGCCGTTGAGGGCAAGCTCTTTCTTTTTAGAAAATAGAGCATTCAAATCAGTTTCATCTGTGATAGAAAATATGCCTTGTCCATCAAGATCTATTTCATCTTTCGATAAGCCTGTCATACCAGATACAAATGGAATGAGATAACCTCCTGATGCGGTTAGTATACTTCCAGTTGCTAAAATCACCGGGGCTACAATTTCATGCTTCCGCTGTGTTTCTTTCAGTTCTGCAGTGACTTTTTCATTGAATCCATGGCCGCCTAAAGTAAAAATTGTACTCACACCGTATCTGGCAAATTGCTGTAATGCCATTGGCCGAATAGATTCGTCTGGCGGCATCAATCCACCACTATTCAAGTAAGTATGCATATCGATCATTCCGGATATGAAATATCGGTTTTTTGCATCTACAATTTTATAGCTTGTTTCTAAGCTATCAGGAACTTGACCTTCAAAAATCTGCTTGAAGACACCATTTGCTATGATCAGATTTTGATTTTCAGGCGGAAACCCAGGTTCAACATCAATAATGTTTGCGTTGGTATCTAATAACTACTGCCTTTCTCTAGGCTATAAACTTCCAAAGCTTGAAGTTTCAAGACTTATTCTTCTGTACTATCAAATAAAACTAAGTAAACTGTTATACTAATTAGCGATAAGACACCCGCAGCGACACCGGTAAAATTCAAGACTTTTTTCATATCTATTTAGCTCTCTATTTCACATGGGTTATCACTTTTGTTACTTAAATGCACAAACTTTTTTCAATTCCAATCGAGTAAGCAATTCCAAAATTTATTAATTAGCACAGTTTTTTCTTGATTTCAAACTACTGGCGTCCGAGTAAAACTAAAACTCTGAAAAAATATGCTCCAGTTAGCTCAAAATGAACATTTCAACGCCTTTCTGAAAACTACCCCCCTTTTGAACCATCAATGATACATCACCTAGGGAGATGCAGGGAAATTTC
>JBDNIP010000917.1:0-3376 GCA_041688245.1 Algoriphagus sp. | reverse complement strand
TTTTGGCGATCGAGCATTCCTCCAAAAATAAAATCAGAATCAAATCGAGGCATGCAAAGCCAGCTGATATTGGTATTTTTTTCTACATGGGCGATGTAGGCACAATTGCCGATCAGACCACTTTGGTAGGTGTGTTTAGTCATAGGTTGGTTTATTTGAGAAAAAAAATAGGCTGCCGGGTGAATGACTAAGAAAACAAAATTGGAGCTAGGATGCAAAAAATGCGGTAGGAAAAAGCTCCCAGATTGCTAAATTTTAAATCAAAAGAAAATCTATTCCTTTCCAAAAAATCTCTCAATATACTCAGTCAGCTTTGCTGGCATTCCGATCTGAGCCTCAGCAAAGACAAAATTTACCCTGTGTAATCTGCTACAGATAACGGAAGAAGCAAGAAAGAAGTTAAATTTTTTAAACAAGGCGTCTAAAAATCAATCTCCCAGACTCCTTCTATTCTCCAATACCATCAATTTCAACCAAATAGTTTACAGAGGCTGGTTCTTGCTACTCTAGTTTTAATTGAAATTCAAGCATGAATAGCTTAGCATCAGGATTTTTATTGATAGCCTTTTCTAAAAGCGACCTTGAAAAGGCATGATCAGAAACATTGATCTGATCTTTGACTACCAATGCTGAAAAACCTAAGGCACTAACTCCGATTATTTTGGGAAATGGCTGGTCAAAACTAACATCATTTTTTAAGTTTTCGAGTCGAAAACTATAACCTTCGCTTTTATCAACTAAGGCTATTCTAGGTTGATTTTTCAAAAAATATAAGAGAATCCATTGATTTGACCATCGTTCGAAGAGATTGAAAAAAGAAGGTTGATTTATTAAAGTTTCTCGAAAACTATTGAATCCGTCTCCATCCATTCTAAAATCTGTTTTCGTTGGAGATGTTAGTGCTTCTCCTCTATAGTGAAAAGCAAAATTTCCTCCAACTTGTCCCTCGTCCATTCGATAAATATTGGGGTCGAATGGACTGTGAAACCAAACTTGGCCTACACCATTCCCTGCGAATTGCAGAAATGGATTCATAGGACTCATTAAAAAAGAAATATTCATCGGAAAATGAGTCGAAAGAATTTTTCCCTGATGATCAACAAATGCCACAGCATGATCTTGACCACCACCAGTCAAGCCCACGAAACCAGTCTGGGTTTTGGCGAAGCGTTTCATCGGAATTTTTAAAATTATAGGTTCTGCTAGCTCAAAATTATTCTGAGAATAGCGCATTGGAATTATTTTTCTTCCCAAGGCGTCTAGTACAAAGAGTTGATCATCAGTTAACCAAAAATCGCTAACCTCACGGACTTCCATCGGGCCCTCACCTTTCTTCAAAGGAATTTCTACTGCTTGACCAGTTTGTTTCTCAAAAACGTAAAGAGATTTTGAAAAAGTAAAATCTCCGATAACAATTAGTTGATCACTAATACTCACCTTGTCTGCCTCATGGGGTAAAAGGTAATCTGCACCAAACAAGGGGCTAAACTGAACTTCAGCAGTGAGGAAACTTAAGTTTTTATTTTCTTCAACTTCATCTGGAATAATTAAATCATTTGTAGAATTTGAGGTGGACTGGCAACCCGAAATAGCAAAAAGTAAAAGAATTTTTATTTGAAGCCTCATACCGAGAATGAAAGTTAAAACGGCTGTTAAATAAGTCTAGTGGAGGAGCAGAAATTTAGCTCCTTAGAAATTGACTCATATCTTTATCCGAATAAATAGAGGCTATCCCATCTTTTGAGACAGCCTCTATAAATTAATTAGCACGTTGTGGATTTCCCGCCGGTACAGTCTACTCCATCCCCATTAATATGGCATATTTGCCTAGTCGACCCAGTCCAGATGCTGCAATATAGTATTTCAACTTTACATTGGTCCTCGCCACTGCCAGGACCTCCTAGAGTTTGGGCATTCAAAGAAATCCACCCAAAAACCATCCACCCAAAAAAGCCAATCCAAAAACAAACGATTTACTCTTACTTGTTTTCATAACATATAAAATTAAGTAACTGAAAAAAGAGCCCGGCCAGAGTCCAGCACCAACCCAGTGCATGCATAAACTTAATTTTTTTTAATAACAATAATTAGTTTTAAAAAATGTGACTTGTTTATTTACAAAACTCTTTTTTTGTTTCAAAACACATATTTTTGTAGTTCAAAGCTGCTAATGCCTACTGGTACAACTTTTTATCTCGGATTTAATCAGCTACTTCTTCTTGAAGGAGGTATTTGACAGGCTTGAAAATACTAAATAATTAAATCGCACCAGATTTGGCTCGCAATCCACCGTCACTGAATACATCTACCCATTTTCCTCATCCATCAGAAAGCTAACTATCGGATAATCAGCTTTAATATTAGGATATAAGCCATGCACCTAAAACTAACCTTCCAATTCCTTAATAAGCATCCTAATTTCTTTCTCTGAAATTGAAACCTTTTCAGCTTTGGTATATATGCCTACAAGAAATATTATGGAATTAGAATAAACGACATAGGTGATTAATCTAGCTGACCCAGATTTACCTTTGTTCATACTTGAAATTGGAACTCGGACTTTGTAGCAGTTTTTATAAATCTGATCACCTAAGGTGGGCGTTTTTACCAATTCCTTACCAATCTTATCTAAGTCGGTAAGGACTGAAGGATATTTTTTCTTCAATCTTTTTAATTCTCTTGAAAAAGCTTTTGTCGGAACTAATCTATAGGTCATCTTCCATTTCTGAAAAGGATGAATAGGATTTGTATTCAACCTTTCCTGCCTCCATGTCTTTTGCCTCTAGGTAACCTTCTTTAAGGTCGGAAAGAATCTTATTTTTGACAACGACCTCGCTGGAAATAACTTCAAAGCCAATATGCATAGCCTTAAGCATAGACTTTACAAGGTCAAGCTTGGTTTTATCTTCGGTTTCAATGATGATTTTTTCCATAATTCAAGTTTACAAAATTTTGATCGTTTTAGTTTCAAAGTATAACTAAGAATGGCTTAAAAATAAGAAGTCTCGGATTATACTTACCGAACTAGAATCACGCTTTAATAATCAAATCGAACCAGATTTGGCTCTTCATCTAACGTGACTGCACAGATACCTCGATTTTCTTCTCCAACAACGAATCCGTAGATTGGGAAATCAAGCTGATATTGATTGAAAATATTTCCTTCATAATCAAACTCAAAAATTCGATTCAAATTTTCAGTATCGCTAATACCAATTTACATTTTAAATACCGCATTGAATTCATTTAGAAAATGGTGGTTTGAAGTGATTGATAAAATTGTTGCTTCAGACAGATTCTCCACGCTTTCATACAGCCATTCCTTCAAGTCTTCCATGGTGGTAAACACCTTGTTTTTAAATCTCGTTTTCATGTA
>JBDNIP010000916.1:0-1105 GCA_041688245.1 Algoriphagus sp. | reverse complement strand
GTGCTTGTGGTCCGGATAATCAGATTCCGCAACAAGCCGACTTGGCCTCGGATATCATAGAAAGTAATCTTATTTTCCAATGCAAACGCCCGAAGTTCATTCCGGACATCATTGGAAATATTTCCCTGAAGATAGCAATGATCCACATCCACGATTTTGTCAAACATTTTCGGAATATGAAAACCTAGCGCATTTCGATCAAACTCCTCATCGGATCGGATTTGATCAAGCGTCAGCCACTTTTTATTGGAAAAAGTAAAATCGAGTTTATTACGGTAATATCTGGTTTTTTCAGATCCTAGGGTTGGCATTACTTCAGGAATGGACACTTTGGCAATTCGCTGAAATTGATCCAGAACCTGCTGCCGCTTGTATGTCTTCTGAAGATCGTAATTGATATGCTGCCACTTGCAACCTCCGCAAACGCCGAAATGTGAGCAGAAAGGTTCAATTCGTTCTTTGGAGTATTCATGGAATTTTACAGGCTCGCCTTCCATAAAAGAGCTTTTGCCCTTGGTAATTCTTACATCTACTATATCTCCAGGAGCTACCCCAGTGACAAATACTACTTTTTCCTCATGATGGCCAAGACATTTACCCTCTGAAGCAATTCGCTCAATGAGAAGATTGGTGATGACCTTGTTTTTCATTTTTCTCGACATGAGTGCAAAATTACGGAAAAAAAGGGGAAACGATATTTTCTAAATGAAGGATATCTAATCTAACTTACTCAAGAAATTATTAATTTGTAAAGGTTATGGCAGACACTTTTCATCAAGTATACATACAGTTGATTTTTGCTGTAAAGGGACGACGAAGCCTTTTGAAAAATGAGTTTCGTCAGGAGTTTTTTAAGGTAATGGCCTCCATGATTCAAGAACTTGGTCATAAATCCATTATAGTTAATGGAGTTGAAGATCATGTTCACTGTCTTGTAGGCTTAAATCCAGACAAAACCATTTCTGATCTGGTAGAAAAGTTAAAAACTTCCTCTAACCATTTTTTGAAAGATAAGAAGTGGTCAGATGCGAGTTTCTCATGGCAGAGAGGTTATGGTGTTTTTTCCTATTCTAAGTCTCACATGGATCGTGTTTACCAGTATATT
>JBDNIP010000915.1:0-2573 GCA_041688245.1 Algoriphagus sp. | reverse complement strand
GTTTTCATCTTCGATTAAATCAACTAATCTTACCCGCATTTGGGGAATTCACCGGACTTGTATTGATCAAGCCGAAGTATGGAGATCAAATTTTTGGAGTCACTGGAAAAAAAATCATTCAAATCCTTTAACAAGAATAGATTGGCAATGTCCTTGGGGTAAGTTAATGTTGATATGAAGAAAAGAACTATGGCGATTAATCCACGGAATAAAAAAACACTTGGTCACTTCAAATTCGGAAGTGTTTTATTCAGCACCACCCTTTCGCTTTTTATCGTTGGACTCTTCGGAGTCATTTTAATTCAAGCGAAAACGCTGACCACCCTCATTCGTGAAAATATTGAAGTTCAAGTTTTTCTGGACAAAAACCTCGAAGAATCAAAGATCAAATCAATAGAGGCCAATTTGGCTCAAAGACCCTTTATCCTGCTAAAGACTGGGTCGAAGGGTTTGAAATTTGTTACCGATGAGCAAGCAGCTGCAACATTCATTGAAAGCACCGGTGAAGATTTTACTCAATTCTTGGACGATAATCCGCTTCGGGACAGTTTTGTGATTTCAATCGCTGAGGAATTTCAAACTGCCGAGCAACTCGATGCGATTGTGAAAGAATTGGAAGGAATTCCAGGCGTCTTTGAAGTATCTTACATGACCGATTTGGTGGATTCAATCAACGAAAATCTATTTAAAGTAAGTTTGGTTTTAGGGGGATTCATTCTTATTTTAATTATCACGGTGGTTATGCTTATAAATAATACAATTCGGTTGGCTTTATTTTCTCAGCGATTCCTGATCCGGTCGATGCAGCTTGTCGGAGCTACACGGAGTTTTATCAGGAAGCCATTTCTAACCCGTGCGTTTATATTTGGAATGATGTCTGGATCTTTTGCTTCGATTATTTTATTCGTTTTAGTGAAATATACTCAATCCTCTATTGAAGGATTTGCGATGCTGCAAAACCAAGAGTTATTGTTAGTCCTGTTTGGCACATTGATTTTGATCGGTGGAATTCTCTCAGTAGTCAGTACCTTGAGAGCTGTAAATAAATATTTAAACATGTCTTTGGACGAACTCTATTAAAATGAGCAAATCTTCTTTTCCTTTTTCGAGAAAAAATTACAAGCTGATGCTAATCGGTATTGCCTTAATCATATCGGGCTTTGTATTAATCGGCCTAGATGGTGCTCCACATGGAAACGGAATTCTAGGATTGACTATCGGGCCCATCCTCACCCTTGTTGGGTTCATTTTTGAGTTTTATGCAATTTTTGCAAAATCAGAATCTAATTAAGTAGTATATATTAAATCTGAGATTGATTTTAGAATCACATCTCCATCAAATTATGGAAGAAATCCCTACCGGAAAGTTATTTTTAATAAACAAGCCCTATCAATGGACCTCTTTTGATGTGGTAAGAAAAGTAAGGAATACGCTTAAAATAAAGAAAGTGGGTCATGCTGGAACTTTGGATCCATTGGCGACGGGATTACTTATTGTCTGTGCCGGTAAAATGACTAAGCAGATCGATACGTTTATGGGTCAGGAAAAAGAGTACACTGGCACTTTTGTGATAGGAGCCACTACTGAATCGTTTGATTTGGAGCAGCCGATCATTCCAGTAGCCGATCCTTCAGGGATCACGTTGGATCAGATTTTAGTGGCAGTGAACCAACTTACCGGAACGATACAGCAAGTCCCTCCTACCTATTCTGCCATTAAGGTTGATGGAAAACGAGTGTATGAATCTGCTAGAAAAGGTATTGCTGTAAAAATGGAACCCAGAGAAGTCACGGTCAGTGAGTTCGAACTTACACGGTTCGAAAATGCTGAAATTGATTTTCGAATAGTTTGTAGCAAAGGAACTTACATTCGAAGTCTTGCTAGAGATCTCGGCGAGATTTTAGGCGTTGGAGGCTATATGAGCGCACTCTGTCGAACTCGTATTGGTAATAATCTTTTGGAGAAAAGCTGGGAGTTGGATGAATTGATCCAAGAAATCAAATCAAGAAGTAATGAAGATCTATGAAGTCCTAGCTGATTTCCCAATTCTTAGCGATGCTGTAGTCACCAGTGGTACTTTTGACGGTGTTCATCTGGGACATCAAAAAATTATTCATAGAATTAAGGAGGTGGCAAAAGAAATCAATGGCGAGACTGTCGTCCTCACATTTTGGCCACATCCTAGATTGGTTTTATTTCCTACTGAGCACAAGCTTAGATTACTCAGCACCTTTGAGGAAAAGGCCAAATTGTTACGCCAATTTGGAATCGATCATTTAGTCACACTTCCTTTTACCAAAGAGTTTTCCGAATTGAATTCTCAGGAATTCATTCAATCGGTATTAGTGGAAAGGATTCACTGCAAAAAATTAGTGATTGGCTACGATCATCGATTTGGCAAAAACCGTGAGGGAAGCTTCGAATTCCTTCAGCAAAACCAATCTAAATTTGGTTTTGAATTGGAAGAAATTTCAAGACAAGATGTGGATGATATTGGGATCTCAAGTACTAAAATCCGGAATGCACTCGAGATAGGAGATGTAAAAACTGCAAGCAACTACCTTGGCAGGCG
>JBDNIP010000914.1:0-3348 GCA_041688245.1 Algoriphagus sp. | reverse complement strand
CTATCCAAATTCAGGTAAAAAAGTCGCTTCATGATTCCGAGTTGAGGAGCGGCAATCCCTCTTCCAAAACCATAGACTTTCCGGATATCTTCCATCGCCTCATGCAGCTGCTGCACCCATTCCATGACTGCTGGAAGTTCTTCTTGCCTTACCGGCTCGCAGGTCTCATATAATCTGGGATCGCCAAGGGTAAGGATGTTTTGGATGGTTTTCATGGGAGAAAGATAAGAAAGACCTTGAAAATAAGGGAGATTCGATGTCGCTACAAGTTTGAGAAAACTAAGGGACCTTCTGGAATTAACCAATTAAACAGACTTTTAACCATTTATCAAATTTAGGACTAATGGTATGGCATTAGTTGATGTACATTATTGCATAATAATAATATGTTAGTGATGTCAACCGATCGGTTAGATGCTCCTAGTAAGGAGGTTACATTTATTTAATTTACGAGAACATGAAAAAGTTAATTTTAGGTTTGGGGGTATTTGCATTGACTTTTGCAAGTTTGGCTCCTGCAAGTGCGCTCTGTTCAAATCCTGATGGTTCGGTCGTGGATGATGGAAGTGATAAGGTGTACGCACGAGGTAATGATGATGGTACATGCTCGGATTGTGATTACACATGTTCGATGCCAATTTTATCACCAGGATGGTAAAAGAAGTGGGTCTGTCATTTTGTTATGATAGACCCTTTCTTTCCTAAATGATATATTTGTATGAAAACACCTAAAATAGTTTGGCTATATTTATTACTAATGTTGGTTTCCTGCCAAGGAAGCAGTGATTCTCTTGTAATAGAAATAGAAAGATACAAAGTTGGTGAGAGTAAGCTGATTTTAGATGATTCTACTTCTATTGATTTTATCAAGGTTGATTATGTCTTCGAAAATGAAAAAGAATATCTTCTCCATCACAACGAATTTAAAAAATCAATTCAAGTATTTAATCTAAAATCGGGAGAAGTAGATCAAGAAATTTCATACCCATTTAAACCACCCTTCGGAATTCAAGTTACTCAAGGTTTTACTGCGATTAGCTTAGATTCTATTTTTATTTTCATGCCTCTGTCAATAAGAGGAAGCATTCTTATTAATAGAGAAGGAGAAATACTAGATCGCTACATGCCACGGAAAGAGGAAAGCTTAGAAAAGTCATTAATAAATCATGTTTCGTTTGGTGCTTTTCCTACTCTTCTTGATGGGGAAAATTTGAGATTTATTCAACTCCCATTATTTGAAATCAGTAATCCTGCGAATATAAATGGGGAGTATCGCTTCGAAAGGCTATACAACATTAGAACGAATGAAATAACAGACTCTCCGGAATCTGCATTTCCTGAATTCTATCATAATAAGATATGGCCGGGTCCTGATATACAAATGTCAAGAGCAATAGATAAAAAGGGTAGAATCATTAATTCGTGGAAATATTCTGATTCTCTTGTAGTCTCTACAAACGATGAACTAAGGTCGGTTATTGCAAAAAGTGACTACAAGAATCAACAAGTTTCACCATTTTCGATGAATCCAGTTAGGGAGGAAATAACACAAAAGATTATTGAAGAGACGAAGTATTATGGAATCTATTATGATGAGATTCGTGATTTGTATTATCGTACTGTTCAGCATTCAGGTGTGTATGATAAAAATAAAGAATCTAAAGAAATGGATGGATCAAGGAACTTCTCGATTATAGTTCTCGATAAAGATTTCAATAAGCTAAAAGAAGTCGCTTTCCCTGGAAGTATATATAATATTTACAGAGTATTTGTTGGCAATCGTGGATTTTATCTACCAAAGAATAATGTAATGAACGCCGAATTAGTTGAGGACACTTTATCTATAGATATTTTTGATTTTACTAAAAATGAATAAATTCGCTATAATATTGTTGTTTGTTACAACTGCTTGTGCTAATTCTAACAATCAACTCCACCTATACAGTACGGAAATTGGTTTTCAAACTGATAAAGCCACATTGCTAATAAATTTAGATAATTGTAGCTATTGTTTTGGTGAGTATCAAGATACTGTTGAAGAATTAGACAAGCTTAAATTTAATGTAGTTATAATTTCTTCGCAGAAGAAAAAAGCCTCCCTTTTCGCTTCTCCTGATAACAATTCTGTGTTTATAGATAATGAAAAAATCGCTATTAAATTGGGATTGATTGAATCTTTACCAATTATCATTCTTCCTAGTGGTGAAAGGCTTGAAATTTTTTCTCCTGAGCAATTATTAAAATATGCTGAAAAATATGTTTTCTAAATTACTATTATTATATCTTAGTTTCAGCATCTTCCTATTTTCTTGTTCTGATCCAAAGATCAATAACATCAATTTAAGGTTCGATGTTAGTCTTTCCAATTTCGCTACAGTGACAGATATGGAGATTGGAGAGAATAAAATATTTATTCTTACAGACAAACATGAAATATTGACCTACGATCAGCAAGGCACCCACTCATACGACACTTTGTTTGCATCACCAAGGCTCTATCCAAATGGAGCTGTTGAAGTTTATTTGAATAATTCTTTTAGTTCTGTTTTCTATTTTGACGAAAAACTATTTTTCCAAGGATTAAACCCACCTGACATTTATGAATTTGATCTCGAAAATCAGACCTTTAACAAAAATCTAGTTACTCTTTCCGATAGAGGTATTCATCAGGTGATGAGTACTAATTTTGACGAATTATTTGTTGGTTTTAGGAATCCACAGAAGGGTATTTTTCAAGTTTTTAAAATTCATTTCCCCAGTTTTGAAGTTATGCTTCTAGATGAATTTACTCAGACGAAGTCAAAAAATAAATTTACGTCATATTCTTTTCAGGACGATCTCTTTATTATGAGTTCTTTGGAAGAGGGCCTTTTTAAGCTTGGCAAAAGTGGTTTCTCAATAGTTTCGGAAGATTTCTTTTTGGATTCAATACTCTACAAAGGGGAATTGAAAGGGATTTCGGATTTCGGAGAATATGGAAGTCTAGCCCCTTGGCAGCGTAATCAATACCAATCCGATGAAATCCTTTCTGCAATTCAAATCTCAGAGAGCGAGACATTATTTCTATTAAAGCTGCTCAATAGAACTGATCCTAATTTGCCTGATTTTGAAATAGTTTTATATAAAAATTCTGGAGACAAAGTTTTTTCTAAAAGTCTAGAAGGTTTTCAATTCGCAAAGCTTGACACAGAAACTCAGACTTTTTTAGGTTTTACATTTGAAAACAAGGCCGTGGTAATTTCAAACTTGGATAGCCTTTTGAATAATTGATAAGATCCTTCTCGATTAAAGCAAATAGACCTCATCGAAGACAACTAGCAATCAGCTCAAAAACGATTATAAATAGTG
>JBDNIP010000140.1:0-5550 GCA_041688245.1 Algoriphagus sp. | reverse complement strand
TCATCGCCAACCAATTGTACACGGTCACCAATTTTAGCAGTGAGCATAGCCCATCCTTGCCAATCTTCTTCCGCGCAGCCATCTTCGATAGAATCAATTGGATACTTTTCGGAAAGCTCAGCTAAATAATCAATCTGTTCCTCACGACTTCTTGTTTTTCCTGCGTCGCCTTCAAATTTCTTATAATCGTACTTTCCGTCTTTGAAAAACTCAGAAGCAGCACAATCCAATGCTATAGTAACTTCTTTGCCAGCTTCGTAACCGGCCTTGGATATTGCCTCTAAAATACATGCCAAAGCTTCTTCAGTTCCACCAGAGAAGTTTGGAGCAAAGCCTCCTTCATCTCCTACTGCGGTACTTAATCCTTTATCGTGAAGGATTTTTTTCAGATTGTGGAAAATTTCTGTTCCCATCCGCATAGCTTCCGAAAAAGTAGGGGCCCCAACAGGACGGATCATGAATTCCTGAAATGCAATAGGCGCATCTGAGTGAGAGCCTCCGTTGATGATATTCATCATTGGAACAGGGAGAGTATTAGCATTTACTCCACCGATATATCTGTAAAGAGGCTGATTGGATTCCATCGCTGCCGCTTTAGCAACAGCAAGGGACACGCCGAGAATTGCATTTGCACCGAGCTTACTCTTATTTGGAGTACCATCAAGATCGATCATTATTTGATCGATTAGATTTTGCTCAAATACATCGAAACCTACAAGCTCAGAAGCGATAACATCATTAACATTAGCAACTGCCTGTAATACTCCTTTACCCATGTAGGCCTTTTTGTCACCATCACGAAGCTCTACAGCTTCATTGATTCCGGTTGAAGCACCACTTGGTACTGCGGCTCTGCCAAAGGCACCATTTTCGGTATATACATCCACTTCAACAGTAGGATTTCCCCGTGAGTCTAGAATTTGTCTTGCATGAATTGATTGAATCAAAGTCATAATTTTAATAGGTTTTTGAAAATTAGTTTTGTGTAATTAAAGAAATAAAATCATCGAAAAGGTATCTCGAGTCATGGGGTCCAGGAGATGATTCCGGATGATATTGTACCGAAAATGCAGGTCTATTCTTCAATCGGATTCCTGCAACGGTGTTGTCATTCAAATGCACGTGAGTAATCTCTACTTCTTGATTATTTTCTGCATCTTTTCTTGTGATATTAAACCCATGATTTTGAGAAGTGATTTCACTTCTCCCCGTATTCAAATTTTTGATAGGATGATTCAATCCTCTGTGACCATGGTGCATCTTATAGGTAGAAATGCCACAGGACTCAGCAAGAATCTGATGACCAAGGCAAATTCCAAAAAGAGGTTTACCGGTATTTAAAATATCCTTTGTGGTAACTACTGCATATTCCATCACCGCTGGATCACCGGGACCATTAGAAAGAAAATATGCGTCAGGAGACCAAGCCTCCATTTCATCAATTTTGGTTTTAGCAGGAAACACTTTACAATAAACTCCTCTACTAGAAAGATTTCGCAGAATATTCTTTTTAATACCAAAATCTAAACAAGCTACTTTAATGGAAGCATTTTCATCACCGAAGAAATAGGGGACTTGAGTACAGACTTTTGAAGAAAGCTCGAGACCATTCATATCTGGTAATATCTCTAGTTCTGCTTGAAGACCTGATAAATCGTCTTCAAACTCGGAACTGATAATGGCATTCATAGCTCCTTTAGATCTCAAATGACGTACAAGCATTCTAGTATCAATGTCTGCAATACCAGTGATTTTGTTCAATACTAAATAATCCTGAAGTGACCCATTTGCATCAAATCTAGAATAAACTTCGGAAAAACTATTCACCACAATACCACCAATCGTAGGATGATCAGATTCCACATCCGCATCGATTACACCATAGTTCCCGATATGAGACGTAGTAGACACGATAATTTGTCCAGTGTAAGATGGATCAGTATAAATTTCCTGATAGCCAGTCATTCCGGTATTAAAGCAAATTTCACCTCCATTTGTCCCATAGTTTCCAATCAATGAGCCGTGAAAGGAAGTTCCATCCGCTAAGAGTAAAGTTGCTTTTTGTTTGATCATTGTTCTTTTTATATTACTTGAAGTTAGATATTTTTTGGAAAAAATTAAGGTTGAAAGGGATACAAAAAAAGGATTGAACAAATGTCCAATCCTTCGATATAATCTTTTACTTATTCAATCTACTTTTGCTCAGTTTCACTATCAGTTGAATCTTCGCTAGTGTCGGATCCACTTGGATCTTCAGACTCTTCTACTGGAGGAGTATCTACTTTAATTACAGGTACAGCTGAAGCAGTCCCAGTCACTCTTCTAGATCTTCGAGTAGTCTTCTTAACTGGCTCTACGTCTTTCAACATCAATTCGTTGAAATCTACCAATTCGATAATACACATTTCGGCATTATCGCCTAATCTAAAACCAGTTTTGATGATTCTGGTATATCCTCCTGGACGAGTAGCCACTTTTTCGATGACCCCACCAAAAAGCTCGATAATCGCTTCTTTACTTCTTAAATAGGAGAAAGCCATTCGCCTATTGTGTGTTGTATCCTCTTTGGCTCTCGTCACGAGAGGCTCCAAATACTTCTTCAATTCTTTTGCCTTGGCAAGCGTAGTCGAGATACGCTTGTGAATGATCAACGAAGTTGCCATATTAGAAAGCATAGCTTTCCTGTGAGCAGTCTTCCTTCCAAGGTGGTTAAATTTCTTACCGTGTCTCATATCAATTATTCTTCATCAAGTTTATACTTTGAAATATCCATTCCAAAAGTCAATCCTTTTTCTTGGATAAGCTGCTCTAACTCTGCAAGTGATTTTTTACCAAAGTTTCTGAATTTCATCATATCTGAGATTTCTAGTCTTGCTAAGTCGCCAAGCGTTTTAACATCAGCTGCTTTTAAACAATTAAACGCTCTAACGGAAAGATCCAGATCACTCAAGGATGTCTTAAGCAATTTTCTCATGTGTAAAAACTCCTCATCAATGGGCTCTGGCTCAGCTACACCAGTGGAATCTAGGACCATTGTTTGGTCTGAGAATAGCATAAAATGCTGAATCAATATTTTAGCAGATTCTTGAAGTGCTTTCTCCGGATGGATTGAACCATCGGTCGAAACTTCTAATATCAGTTTTTCAAAATCAGTTTTTTGCTCTACTCGAGTATTTTCAACACTATACTTCACATTCTTAATAGGAGTGAAGATTGCATCAATAGCAATAGTGCCAAATATTTGATCTTTTGGTTTGGATTCTTCAGCTGGCAGATATCCTCTACCTTTTTCCACCATAAGTTCAATCTCAAAATTCTTTGATTCGTCAATATGACATATTATTAAACCTGGGTTTAGAATCTCGAAAGAGGATGTAAACTTGGCAATATCCCCGGCAGTGAGGACAGATTGATTTTTGATCTCAACAGTAATTTTACCGTCAAACGCTTCATGAACCTTTTTAAACCTAACTTGCTTGAGGTTCAAAATAATATCTGTAACGTCTTCAACTACACCTTCGATGGTCGAAAATTCATGCACCACTCCAGGAATTTTGACTGAAGTAATTGCATAACCTTCCAAGGAAGAAAGCAATATTCTTCTTAAAGCATTACCTATAGTAACGCCGTAGCCTTTTTCTAGTGGTTTAAATGTAAATAAGCCATGAAAGTCATCGGCTTTTTCCATTACCACTTTCTCAGGCATTTGAAATGCTAGTATGGACATATATCTCGTTCTTTATTAAAAGCTGAAAATATTAAAATTACTTAGAGTAAAGCTCAACGATGAGTTGCTCTTTGATATTCTCAGGAATATCATCTCTAACTGGCACACTGACAAATCTGCCGGTAAATGATGCACCATCCCACTCTAACCAAGGATATTTATTTGCACCCTTTCCTGCTAAACTGCTAGTAATTGCCTGAAGAGACTTGGATCGCTCTCTTACCGAAACCACATCACCAGGTTTTAAAGTAAATGAAGGAATGTTAACCACATCACCGTTCACAAGAATGTGTTTGTGCGAAACCAGTTGCCTTGCACCCCTTCTGGTTGGGGAAATGCCTAACCTGTAGACGGTATTATCTAATCTCCCTTCGAGAAGTTGAAGTAAGTTAACACCTGTTATCCCAGATTTTCTTGAAGCTATTCCAAACATTTTCGCAAACTGCCTTTCCAAAACACCATAGATGTATTTTGCTTTTTGCTTTTCGGATAACTGTATTGCATATTCTGACTGCTTCTTTCTTCTACCTCTACCATGTTGTCCGGGAGGGTAATTCTTTTTCTGGAGCGCTTTGCTATGCCCTTCGATAGGCTCACCAAATTTTCTGGCAATCTTTGATTTAGGACCTGTATATCTAGCCATTCTGTTACAATTTTAAAGTTAAACTCTTCTACGTTTAGGTGGACGACAGCCATTATGAGGCATAGGAGTCACATCAGTGATAGTAGTCACATCCAAACCTACATTTTGCAACGTTCTAATCGCTGATTCTCTACCAGCACCGGGTCCTTTGACAAAAACTTCGATTTTTCTTAAACCTAAGTCATATGCAACTTGCCCGCAATTTTGAGCTGCCATCTGAGCAGCGTACGGAGTATTTTTCTTTGATCCTCTGAAACCCATTTTACCGGCAGAGGCCCAAGATATTACTTGTCCTGCAGTATTGGTAATCGAGATAATGATATTGTTGAAGGATGCCTTAATGTGCACTTGCCCAACAGCTTCTACCTTTACTACTCTTTTTTTACCTTTTGCTTTATCGTTTCTTTTCTGAGCCATAATCTAATCAGGTTTTATTTAGTTGCCTTCTTTTTGTTAGCAACTGTCTTACGCTTGCCCTTCCTTGTTCTGGCATTATTTTTAGTCTTTTGGCCACGAACCGGAAGTCCTTTTCTGTGTCTCAAACCTCTATAGCAACCAATATCAAGTAATCTTTTGATGTTCAACTGGATTTCCGACTTCAGAACTCCTTCTGTCCTGAATTCTTCAGCAATAATATTACGTATGGAAGTTGATTCATCATCATCCCACTCGCCTGCTTTTTTATCGAAAGAGATACCGGCCTTATTTAGTATCGCCTGTGCGGAATTTCTTCCTATTCCGAAGATATAGGTAAGTCCGATTTCACCCCGCTTATTGTCTGGTATGTCTACACCTGCAATTCTAGCCATAATATTAACCTTGTCTTTGTTTAAACTTAGGATTCTTCTTATTGATGACATAAAGGACCCCTTTTCTCCGGATCAACTTACAGTCAACACTTCTCTTCTTGATAGATGTCTTTACTTTCATATCAGTTTATTTATATCTATATACTATTCTACCTTTTGATAAATCGTATGGAGAGAGCTCTAATTTAACACGATCACCGGGGAGAATTTTAATATAATTCATTCTCATTTTCCCTGAAATATGAGCGATCAATTGATGTCCATTCTCCAATTCAACTTTAAACATCGCATTGGACAAAGCCTCTACGATAGTACCATCTTGCTCTATTGATGTCTGTTTTGCCATATTAGAATTTAAAATTCTCTTCTAT
>JBDNIP010000913.1:0-2468 GCA_041688245.1 Algoriphagus sp. | reverse complement strand
GAGTCTCCAGGGTTTCCCTTCGGATGCAATCCAAGAATTTAACGGAGGTGGTGTAGTCAATCCATCCGTAAGTGGCGGAGCTTCTGAAGAGGCTTGGCAATCCTTTTTTGGGCGAGTGAATTACAACTACATGGAAAAATACCTTTTTGAGGCAAATGTGAGAAGAGACGGTTCGTCGAAGTTTGGACCCGCTAATCGTTACGGGACATTCCCTTCATTCTCTGCAGGATGGAATATCGCTCGTGAGGAGTTTTTGAGCGGCTCAGAGGTTATTTCTGAATTGAAAATCAGAGGAAGCTGGGGAATCAGTGGAAACGATCGAATTGGGAACTACATATTCGAACAGTCTTATAACACAGGTTTGGATTACCAACTTGGACAGGATGTAATCGTACCTGCAGTTGCTTTGACTTCCATCGCCAATCAATTGATTACTTGGGAAACCATCGAGCAGTTTAATGTAGGGGTTGATGCTTCTTTCTTCAATAATAAATTGAGTCTGACTGCAGATTACTTCAAGCGAATCAGTTCGGATATTCTTTATACCAACTTCCCCATTCCAAATACTATCGGAGTAACCAATCTAGCCGCTCAGAATGCAGCTGGAATGATTAATAAAGGTCTTGAAATGGCTTTGACATACCGAGAGAGAATTGGAAAGTTAACTATGAGCTTGTCAGGAAATGTGACAAAAATGGCTGATAATGAGGTGACGGATCTAGGTCCCGGAGGAGAAGAAACCATCACTGGCACTAATATTATCCGGATAGGAGCTCCTTTCAATTCATATTATGGATATAAAGTTTTAGGGGTATTCCAATCAGTCGAAGAGGTAACTAATGCACCGAAACAGTTTGGAAACAATCGAACTGCTCCTGGTGATTTGAAGTATGCAGATCTTTCCGGGCCTAATGGAGAGCCAGACGGTGTAGTGAATGCCTTTGATCGAACGATAATTGGTAATCCTTTTCCAAAATGGATTATTGGAATCAATGCGAATTTCCAATTCAGTGGATTTGACCTCAATATGGTATTCCAGGGAGTAAATGGAATCGATCGATTAATGAATGGTAATGGACAAACTCCTATGGAAGGTGATCGAAACAATGCTTTAGACTATTGGATCAACAGATGGACTCCAGCTAATCCATCTACTGTCTATCCAAGACTTGGAGGCGTCAACAACGCAGTGATTTCTGATTTTTATATTCAGGATATGTCCTACTTGAGAATGAGAACCTTGGAACTTGGGTATACCATTCCAAGTGGATTCTCTAAGAAAGCGCTCTTGAACAAAGCTAGAGTTTTCATCAGTGGTCAAAATTTGCTAACGTTCACTAAGGTCAAAAACTTTGATCCAGAACGCCAACGTGGTGGGAACACCGATCAGACGACGCCACTTTACAAAGTGATTTCAGCAGGTATCAACCTCAAATTCTAATAGACATGAAAAAAATTATCTATATATTTTCTTTACTGGTTTTGGCTTCTTGTTCGGAGGATTACCTTGAGCGAGGTTCACTTACCCAATTGGCTGAAGGCAACTTCTGGGCTAATGAAAAAGACGCAACGCTTGGAATAAATGGAATCTATGAGGTTCTCCAAGATAGGGTCATGTACAGTGGTAACCTGAATGGTGTCGCAGGTATTCCTCAGCATGACAGCTTTGCTGATAATACCTTCAACAATTATAAGTTTGAAGGCCCAGGAAACTTCATGGAAGGTAATGCGGATCCTGCTTTGGCTTTCTTTAATAACTTTTGGACTTCGTTGTACAAGGGGATAGCTAGAGCTAACGTGGCCATCGAAAAGATCAGTCAAATTCCAGATTCTAACATTAGCACCGAGGGTCGTGCTAAGTTGGTCGCGCAGGCGAAATTCTTGAGAGCATTGTTCTATTTTAATCTTGCAGTATATTATGAAGAGGCTCCGATTATTGACAAGTTTCAAACGCTTCAGGAAGCGTACGTTTCAAAAAATACGTACGAAGAATTGAAGGCCTTTATCATTGCTGACCTGAGAGCTGCTTCGACAGATCTACCTTTATCATATCCTGCTTCACAGTTTGGCTATGCTACAAAAGGAGCGGCATTGTCTTTATTGGCAAGATTTGAGTTGTACAATAAAAACCATGGCGAAGTTATCCGACTTACCTCAGAGATAATGACCTTAGGATACAAGCTCAATCCGAGCTATGCTCAGCTATTTTCAGAGGCTGGAGAAAATTCCAAAGAGATCGTTTTTTCAGTACGTTTTATCCAAGACCAATCTGATAATGGGGAGACCTTTTCTGCTACTTACTTGGGAATTCCTAAGGTCAATGTCCAGCCTATGCCAAATTTGGTAGATGCCTATTTGTGTATTGATGGCTTACCTATTAATCAATCTCCGCTTTATAAGGCAAACAGACGGCAGGATAACCGTGATCCTAGATTAGGAGCTTCAGTTTATTTTCAGGGAGACATCTT
>JBDNIP010000139.1:0-7325 GCA_041688245.1 Algoriphagus sp. | reverse complement strand
AGCAGGTCATTGCGATACAATCCGTGTAACTATCAATGAGGACAATTCCATTATGGTAGAAGATAATGGGCGTGGCATACCTACCGATATGCACCAAAAGGAGAAAAAATCAGCTCTCGAAGTTGTGTTAACTGTGCTGCATGCAGGCGGTAAATTTGATAAAGACACCTATAAGGTGTCGGGAGGTCTGCATGGTGTAGGTGTTTCTTGTGTGAATGCACTTTCTAAAGATTTGAAAGCGACAGTTTACCGTAATGGTGTAATTACCGAGCAAGAATTTAAAATCGGTGTTCCTCAATATTCAGCCAGACAGATAGGCAAAACAGATAGAAGAGGAACTACGATTCAGTTTACGCCAGATGATTCGATATTTACTTTAACTGAATACAAATACGAAACCATCGCGAATAGGCTTCGTGAGATGTCCTTTTTAAATGCTGGTATTCGTCTTTATTTAACCGATCTCAGAGAAAAAGAAGATGATGGCAGTTATAAATCAGATGAGTTCTATTCTGAAGGTGGTTTGGTTGAATTTGTCCAATATCTGGACGTTAGCAGAGAAAAAATCATTGAAGCACCGATTTACATTGAAACTGTACTAGGGGATGTTCCGGTACAAGTAGCGATGAATTACAATAATTCATACTCAGAGAATGTGGTATCCTACGTGAACACAATAAATACGTATGAGGGCGGTACTCATGTTACTGGATTCAGGAGAGCTCTCACTCGAACATTGAAATCTTATGCCGATAAATCGGGATTGCTTGATAAGCTGAAATTAGAGGTTTCTGGAGATGATTTTAGAGAAGGTTTAACTGCTGTGATCTCAGTCAAGGTTCAAGAGCCTCAGTTCGAAGGGCAAACCAAAACTAAATTAGGTAATTCGGAGGTGGTTGGTGCAGTAGACTCTGCGGTATCAGAGCGGCTTCAATCTTGGTTGGAAGAGCACCCTCGAGAAGCTAAAATTATTGTCGGTAAAGTAATTCTTGCTGCTCAGGCCCGACATGCTGCGCGGAAAGCACGTGAAATGGTGCAGCGCAAAAGCATCTTAGGAGGTGGCGGTTTGCCAGGAAAATTAGCTGATTGTGCAAATAGTGATCCTACAGTTTGTGAGCTTTATCTAGTGGAGGGGGACTCTGCGGGTGGCTCTGCGAAGCAGGGTAGAGACAGAGATTTTCAAGCTATTCTTCCTTTAAAAGGTAAAATTTTAAATGTCGAAAAAGCACACGAGCACAAAATTTACGATAATGAAGAGATCAAGAATATCCTTACAGCTTTGGGAGTCAAATTTGGTACCTTAGAGGATGATAAAGAGTTAGATATGGCTGGTTTAAGATACCATAAAATTATTATCATGACAGATGCGGATATTGATGGTTCACACATTCGTACGCTAATTTTGACTCTTTTCTTTCGGTATATGAAGGCACTGATAGAGAAAGGATATGTGTACATCGCTTTGCCTCCACTTTATTTATTGAAACGTGGTAAAGATGAGCGTTACTGCTGGACTGAAGAAGAACGGAAAACACTTACTGCCGAAATGGCTAAGGATGGCCGTGAGGATAGCGTAGGCATACAACGATACAAAGGATTAGGAGAAATGAATCCTGAACAATTGTGGACTACAACAATGGATCCAAGTGTCCGGACGATCAAACAAGTTAATATTGACTCTGCAGCGGAAGCTGATCATTTGTTCAGTGTATTGATGGGTGATGAAGTAGCTCCCCGAAGGGACTTCATCGAAAAAAATGCCAAATACGCTAAAATAGATTCCTAAAAAAAGGGCTCTCTAGCCCTTTTTTTTTAATTTAAAATCAATTCAATACCCAATAGTATGGGCGATTCTGTCCATTTTAAATTAAAATTTTAATTTGTGAAAATAGCTGTAGCGGATAAATTCGATTCCATTATTCAGAAAAGCGACCTTGTAAGTAGGGATTTAAGCTGGTTGACTTTTAATGATCGAGTATTAGATCAGTCTAAAAAGGTACATCGCTCCATATTTGAAAAACTGAACTTTTTAGCGATTACCGCTTCGAACTTGGATGAATTTTTTATGATTCGGGTAGGCTCACTTTATAATTACCTAGACTACGAGAAGGAACGAATAGATTATTCGGGTTTGAGAGAAGACCCTTTCAAAGAGACTCTTATGAAAAAATCTCAGCAGTTTCATGAAGACCAGCATGATCATTTTACCCGAGTAATTCTACCCGAGCTATGCGATGAAAATATTATGCTTGGTAATATTTCCAAGCTTACCGATAGCGAGCAGGAGAAAGTTAACCAATACTTTCAGAAAGTAATCTATCCGATGCTGACGCCTATGGTTTATGATGGATATCGGACTTTTCCCATTTTGATGAATAAACTACTTGTTTTCGGAGTAGTCACCACAAGTCCTGGAGAGCGAAAGGATATGCGAAAGCTGAGTTTCGTTCAGATTCCAGCCAACATTCCCCGATTTTTTGAAATAGAACGAGAAAATTCACTTTTTTTAATTCCAATAGAAGAGGTCATTCGTGAGAATATAGTCTCCCTATTCCGGAATGTAGAAATTGCGGGGATCAGTCTTTTTCGGATTACTAGAAATGGTGACTTTACATTGGAGGAAAGTGAAGATATGGATGCCAACTTCTTGGAAGAAGTAAAGCGGAAATTGATGGAGCGTAAGACTGGCCGTGTGGTTCGCATAGAGATCGAAGAGGGCTATACCAAGTGGATACTCAACTCTTTATTGGAGCGCTGGAACTTGAAAATGGATTCCATTTTCCTAGTGAAGAGATCCAGTATGATAGACTTCACTGGACTGTGGCAAATTGTTGGAAATAAAAAGTTCAAAGAGCGTCTTACCCAAGTACATCCTCCAGTCAAACCGCTTTCCTATCAAGATGAGGGAACGGTTGATATCTTCGAAGCTTTGAAGGAAAAAGATATTCTTCTCCACCAGCCTTATAATAATATTGATCCTATTTTGGATCTGATCGATTCAGCCGCGGACGATCCAGATGTCATGGCAATCAAAATGACCATCTATCGTCTGGCCAAGGATAGTCGCATTACCAAATCATTACTGCGTGCGGCAGATAATGGAAAGCATGTATCAGTGTTATTTGAAGTCAAAGCTCGATTTGATGAAGAGAATAATATTCGAGAAGCAAAAAAACTTCAGAAAGCTGGCTGTTTTGTTATCTATGGTATTTTGAACGTGAAGACCCATACTAAGCTGTTGCTGATCGTAAAACGAGACGGTGGCGAGATCACCAGATTCGTCCATCTTGGCTCCGGTAACTATAACGAAGATACTGCTAGACTTTATACTGATATTGGTTTATTGACTACAAACGAGGTTCTTGCAAATGACGTTTCGGAATTTTTCAACGTAATCACTGGTCATTCCATGCCAAGCCAGTATCAAAATCTGATCACTGCACCCCGCGATATGCGAAATCAACTTATCGAATATATCGAGCGAGAAGCTGAAAATGCTCGAAATGGATTACCAAGCGGAGTTTTTATAAAGGTTAATTCTTTGGAAGATTCTGAAAGTATTTATGCTTTGTATCGTGCCTCTCAATCTGGTGTTACAGTGAAGTTAATCATTAGAGGAATCTGTTGTTTAAGACCTGGTCGTATAGGCTTGAGCGATAATATCGAAGTGATTTCAATTGTTGGGGACTTTTTGGAGCATTCCAGAATCTATCATTTTCATAATAATGGCGAAACTCGAACTTACGCTGGAAGTGCCGATATGATGGTGAGAAGTTTTGATAAACGATTGGAGTCCTTGTTTCAAATAAAATCACCCTTATTGGAAAAGCAATTGATGAATATCATCTCTTATAATCTTCGAGATAATGTCAATTCTTATGTCATGCAGGAGGATGGGACTTACTTACCTAAGCAACCTTTGGATGGTGAGGGTGAATTCAATATTCACAAAGAATTTTTTGAATTGGATATAAACGAAGTTACCCAAGTAGAGCTCGTAAAACCTTAATCAGAATAGGCTTCTCGTAGCGACTATTCTTATCAAAAGTAGTGTTGGAGAACCATCTGCTAATTATGTCAGGGGATTTGTTTGCTAGTGTTACCCATTTGGATAATATCTGCCAGTGGCTAAGATGAAGGGCGAGTAAATTAAGCACTTAAGTTGGTCCTTGATGACTGTTTGGATAACAAATTCAGTATTGCTTCCAGCCTTTCCTGCAGTAAAGTTGAATAGTGCTACTATTTTTATTTATTCCTTTATGTATATCCGCAATTATACCGTAAGACTAATTTATTAGGTATTATGTAATTAATATTTTACTAATTAAAAAATAGATCTGAAGGATTGAAACTATTCAGTGTGCCGGGCATGTGCCATTGGGGATAATCATATTATGTATCATTAAACCTGATCTTGATCATACGCTCGAATTCATACTACTTGCTACTATCGAAGAACCATAACTAGGACAGAAACTTCATCTATGGAAATACCCAATGTAGCGAATTGAATCATTACCTGAAAGATGATTCCAAGTGATAAGCCTATTTCTAGTTTCGTACTTACATAGTCATATAGTCTCCTTTCTTCAGTTTTGACTTTATGATGTAAAAATTGATAAATCCAAAAATCAAAAATGCGAAACTCAATCCAAATGCCAAGTACCCTAAGTATCTAACATGATCGAGCTTTTCAACTTCGAATAAGGCTACTCCGCTGACTATGAAATAGAGTGTGGTCCGAATATAGGAGAGGAGTGTCCGCTGATTTGCCAAAGTTGTTCGTTGTCTCGCCAAATAATCACGAATTATCAATTCATCTTCAAGCTCATTTTTCATTTTTAAGGTATCGTTTATTAATCAACATGTACAGCCACAATTACACTAGTAAAAGGTAAAAATCGAATAATATATGGTAAACACCAGCATTACCGGTACTTCTTCCGATGGCTATCGAAACCTTATGGCCTGCCTCGCTGTGGCGGGCCTGCCAGTTAAGCAAAGAAAGTCAAGTCACTGGCATCATTTCGGACAATCACATTAATCGACACTGGTTGTAAAATTTATGAAAATTTCTTATACTCTTTTCCTATTGATTTTTTTTACTGGAAATGTCTTAGCTCAAGATAATGAAGAATTAACCAAATTAGATACCAGCGATTGATTGAAAGAGATCACAGGTGGATTGAATATCAATCAAGCCTCCTTCAGTGACAACTGGAAAGGTGGAGGAGTCAATTCTGTTGCATTTAGTGTTTATCTAAATGGTAGAGCAGACTATGCTAAAGACAATAGGGGCGGATATATTCCCGCAATGCCATCTTAGTAAGATTTTTTCTACGATAGATAGTCTGCCGGCCCATCAGGCGAAAGAGTCTGCGAATCCTTTTAGAGATCAACCAAGAAGCCCATTCCTGCCAGCAAATAGACCATCGAGACTGCGCCTTCTGTAGAATGGTTCAGTAGATGCATATCCATGAGCAGCATCATTTCCAGATTCTCGGACTTCTCTTGTTTGGGCTGATAATAGAAATTGCTTCTCGACACACAAAGTAAAGTGCATTGTTGACGAATGGATAGCGCTTTGGATTGGGGAATCATCTTGATCAGACTTTTCATATCCCCCAGTTTCCCGCAACTTTTTTTTTAAAACTCATTCGCTATTTTCAGCTTTCCTATCTGGGAGTAGGGTAGCTCAATAGCTGGATCAGACTCATCCTGCTTTTTTGTTCCTTTATCAAAAACACTAGCCATGTTTTCCAGGAACTCAGCTTTCCATTTAGAAATAAGAACTGGACTCACCTCAAACTTTACTCCAAGCTCAGAGAGTGTGTACTGGTTTTTGCTAGCTTCAAGAGCCACTTTAGCCTTGAATTCTGCTGAAAATTTGCGTCTGGTTTGTTTGCTCATAACGGTTAAATTTAAGCTGAATTTTTAATTTAATCGCTGGTCCTAATTTTGGGGAGTATTATAGTTTGACTTTATTTATGGTGTGGTAAAAAATAAAGGCGAAGATTGAAGAAAGTCAAACGAGGTACTTTTCGCAGATAGTAAGGTGGGGGTACAAGATTAATGATAAGTGGAACTACTTTATTGGAGTTAATTTCCCTATACAGTTTGCTCCGGGCTACAATTTCACCGACATAGAGCGAACTCTGATCTCCAAATTTGCCAATCCTGCTTTCCTCACCACCGCACTGGGCGTGGAATATAAACCAAACGATGAGTTTAGCCTTCGAATATCACCATTCTCTCCCCGATGGACTTTTGTGACAAATACGGATTTGTATCTGAACATTCCTAAAAATTATGGAGTAGAAATAGGAGAGACCGTCCGATCGGAATGGTTGGCTTTTAGTCTATTGGCTGATTGGAATAAAAAACTTTCTGAGAATCTGACCATAAAGGTGAGATATCAGATGTTTGCTAATTATGAAACCATCGATTCTGAAACCATTGACCACAGACTTGACGTGGCACTTATTACTGAAGTTTCTAACTTAATGCATGTAAGCCTGACATCATTGACCATTTATGACATTGATCAGGACAGTAAAGTCTAATTTAGCCAAGGATTAGCACTGGGAATTGCATTTAAAAGGGGTAACTTTCTTAGGGAAAAATAGGACAAACGAATTTATATTTGGTATTTCGATTTAAACATAAAAGTATTATTTTTGAATTCATTATGGCAGTTGAATAATAGTTGGTTTAGTTTTCAAATAAAGGGCAGGAGATCTTCTCCTGCTTTTTTATTTAATATACTTCAAATAATCCTATTTTTAGTAAAATTACTCAGGCAACTACTGCCAAGAGAGGGCTCGGAATAATTAGATGGTCCCGGTAATTGTGGTTTTTTATTCCAGTGCTTGAGTCAAGAATCAATAAAAGAGAAGAGTTGCTATTTAAGCATTCGCTTCGTCGCAGTTGCTAGATTAAAGCAAAATTATGATTTGGAATCGATTTGAGTTCCGCTCCCTTCGGCAGGCAAGATCCTTTCATAAATCTCGTGAGCTATCTTAGAAAGTATTCTGTATTTAATCAATTAATCTGGAGGAAGGATTCAATAGAGTAGTACTTGATTGTTTCATACTACGATTATTTGAATTAATTGAAGTTACGATGGTCTCTTTGCTTTAACGGCTGTAATAATCCGTCTGCCCAATGGCATGTGCAGAAGACAGTTGACCCAGCACACAGAGATTGGCTGATTGGACAATACTACCAACTGTGTATCCCAAATGGAGACTTCTATCCATAAAGTCTGAAACCTCTGTACCCGGTGTGGTCGTGGAAATAATAACCAACCAATAATAAACAGGTTT
>JBDNIP010000912.1:0-5048 GCA_041688245.1 Algoriphagus sp. | reverse complement strand
TCAATTGCCTTAAGCAATGAAAGGTCCAGATCAATTAATAATCCCAGTAATTGACTCAGAACTGGATAGACTGCTTCGTTTTTTTGAAAGAATGAAACACAAGTCCTAATTGTTTGCAGCGAAAGCTTAACCTCATGGAAATCCTCGGCATCCAAAAACGAATTTTCAAGTTTTGCTTTCTCCAAATATGGGTAGAGATTAGTGAAATTTGACATTGGAAAAGACTCTCCTGAAACCAATATTTGGCGAAACTCCTCTGTCTGGTCTAATAGTCTGGTAACCAAATTAGCATCTGAGGTAAAGGATATTTTATCTACAAAATCCATCCCCAAAGATGAAGTACATTCAGCCTTGAGAATTTCTTTGATTTTTACGAAGTTTATTTTGTGTTCGAGATTGGAAGGATATAGCATTAATTTCCTGGTTGATCCAGGGCAGTTTCTGTGGATTGTTTCAGACTTAAAGAGTCAACTACCCGTGCATATATTGCATCTATTTTTGCTGGATACTCAAGGTAGTAGATCATACTTTCAGTGAAAACTGAATCTTCCACATCATGTTTTAAAAAAACTTCTCTTTCCAACAATCGATAGAGCACTTGAGAGGAATCGTAAGAAATTGGCATGGCTCCAGCAATCCCTTCAGTCAATTGAATATCAATCAAAACCTCAACCATCTTACCCTCTGAAAGCACCTCTTTAGGTTGATTTTCTGAGACACATCCCATTTGTACAAGGATCAAAAAACTAAATTGCACCAATCTTCTCACTTAGTAAATTTAGGTTTTTTAACTGGAAATCTCTTCCTCCTTTATGTGAGCGGAATTTTATAATTCGACAGAGTACCATAACTTAGAGTTTTAAAAATGTCCGGATGAATAACTTATTCAGTAAGCTTAGAAAATACGAAATCATGATTCGAAAAGTGGCTAATAATCACCTTCAAGGTGAATATCAGTCCATCTTTAAAGGCTCAGGATTAGAATTTGATGACTTGCGACCCTACCAATATGGGGATGATGTACGGACTATAGAATGGAAAGTGTCAGCAAAAGGTCATGGAACCTTCGTCAAAACTTTTCGGGAAGAGAAAGATCAATCCGTGTTTTTTCTGCTTGATATAAGTGGAAGTCAAGATATAGGGCAAGAGGGAAATCGAAAAATCGATCAGGGAAGAATCATTTCGGGAGTACTTACACTTGCTGCAGTATTTGAAGGAAGTCAGGTAGGATTGGTGAGTTATTCAGATGAAAAGGAGAAACTAATTTTACCTGCCAAAGGTGGCAAACAGGGAGTGAAGATGATCAAAGGAATTTTTGAGCACCAAAATAAATCCTTGAAAACAGATCTGAATGGGCTATTTACCTTTGCGTTAAATCTGATAAAAAAGCGAGCTGTGATAATTGTAATATCTGATTTTATTGATTCTGACTATGAGCGCCCTTTTCGAGCGCTTGCTGAGCGGCATGATTTGGTAGCTATACAGCTGACGGATCCCAGAGAGTCGGCCTTACCATCCTTAGGAATTATTCCAGTATATGATAAAGAGAAAGGAAAGACTACTTGGGTGAATACCGCTTTTGGAGGTTTCTCAAAAAAAATAGCTGACACATTCACCACTGACCGCGCACATCTTCAGGATCTTTGCAAAAAAAATCAGATTAATTATTTGGCGATTGACACCACCCAAGATATTATAGTTCCCCTGATTGAGCTGTTCAAGTACAGAAACAAAAGTATGAAACGTGGCTAAAAGTCTCTTAATTATTTTATTATCTATCTTTTCGATAGCAGTCAATGCCCAAGAAGTAACTGTAAATGGCTATTTCATGGAGGATTCAGCGAAGCTAGGCGAGCGAGTAGGATATGTTCTAAAAGCAAGCTACCCGGCAACTAAGCAATTGATCTTTCCGGATTCACTCTATAATTTTGGAGGACTGACTCTTTTAGAAAAGCAGACCTTCATATCAAAAACTACAGCAGGCGTCACATTAGACAGCGCAATCTACTTCTTGTCAAATTTCTCCCTCGAGCCAAGTATTTTCCTTTCACTTCCGGTTTACGAACTGGCACGCTATGATAGTGTGACTTATTCTCCATTGGAGGCAGAATTAAAGCTGAAATTAACACTGGACATTATCCCTGAGCAGCTCGTATTTCAAGAGAATAATGTATATCAAGCACTTAATAAACCTACTAATTGGATAGTAATAAGTGTTCTGATCGGAGGAATTATTCTTTTATTGAGCATACTCTATTTGCTTTTCAACAAGAAGATTATTGGTTTTTTTACTCAATTATCAGAGAAAAGACGCTGGAAGAAGTTTGAGAAAAAGTGGAAGTTTCAGACCGCAGAACTCACTAAAAAACCTTCGACTGAGCTTGCCGATGAGGTAATCGGTCTATGGAAAGGTTACCTAGAAAGCATTACAAAACTGCCGATAAAAGAATGGACATCCAGCGAAATTGGTGAGCAGCTTGCAGATATCAAAATCTTCACCTCACTTCGTACCATCGATATGATCATCTACGCAGGCGAATCTTCAAAAACTGAAGAGGCAACAGCATACCTATTTGAGGCAGCTAAAGAAAAATTTGAAAACCAATTAAGTAAAACCTACCATGATCGAACAGCTGTCTGAGTTTTTTAGCTGGTTTTGGTTTTTTCCAGAGACCTTGAAATCTTACGAATGGGAGAAGCCCTGGATATTAAACTTGATCTGGATTATCCCTGCATTTATGCTCATTCGGAAATTTGTAAAGTTTTTAAAAAATCCAGTATTAGAGCTTTCACTGCCAAAATCTGTATCGGGTAACAATCCATGGACCTACCTCCGACTAATTCCATCAATGTTTTTCTTCTTCTTCTTAATCATGATGGTCATAGCGCTAGCCCGACCACAGCGGAGCAATGAACGAGTAGAACAATTCACAGAAGGAATTGACATTATGCTTGTCATGGACATTTCAGAGTCGATGGACTTGCATGACTTCAGCCCAAATCGTCTGGAAGCATCAAAAGCTACAGCGGTAGATTTTATCAATGGGCGTTTTGGAGACCGTATTGGTATGGTTGTTTTTGCGGGTGAGGCATATAGCTTAGCCCCTTTGACCAATGATTACGAACTCTTAACGGATTTGGTCAGTGAGATATCATTCAGCATGATGGAAGCAAAGGGAACTGCTATTGGCTCAGCTTTGGCATCAGCGACCAATCGAATGAAAGATTCTGAATCCATCTCTAAAGTGATGATCCTGCTTAGCGATGGAGAGAGTAACGCTGGAAATGTGGATCCCTTATTTGCAGCACAGCTCGCTTCAGCATTGAATATCAAAATTTATACGATAGCCGTGGGTAAGGATGGAATGGTTCCTTATGGCACAGACTTCTTTGGCCGACCACAAATGGTCGAAAGCTACTTAGATGAAACTACACTGAGGGAAATTTCAAAATTAGGAAACGGAGAATTCTTTAGAGCTTCAGACGCTAGCACGCTTGTGGACATTTTTGAGCGGATAGATAGTCTGGAGAAAACGGAGATCAAGGAAAATCGCTATAAAGAAACCTCTGATTATTACCGAGTTTATATGTTTTGGGGACTCATGCTCTTATTCAGCTGGATGCTTTTGAAAAGCTCCTTTCTGAATAATTTTTTATTGGATTAGCGACTCTCCAAAAGTCCGCTTTTTCCAAAGTTCCAATCGAGGATTCATAACTGTAAACCAAAGTGGAGGAAATAATGCCAAAACAATCATGGCGGAATAACCTGCGGGAAGCTGGGGACTTTCATCATAGTGATTCAAAACTTGATAAGGCTTATGCGTATTTGCATGGTGATCAGAGTGCCGCTGCAATTGAAAAAGCAAAAAATTACTAACTACCTGACTGGCATTCCAAGAATGAATTGGTGCCACTCGCTCATAAGTCCCTGATTCTAACTTCTTCCGTTCCATTCCATAATGCTCAAGATAGTTTACCAATTCTAAAAGTGAAAATCCAAAAATACTTTGAGTAAAAAAAAATAATGTAACTTCCCAAACGATACGACCCAAGAGTACTGATGAAATAACACATGCTAGGCCTGCAAAGAGTATAGGCAATACTGTAAACTGCATCATTTGATTCTTTATTGACCAGAATGGGATTTCTTTTTTAGAAAGTCTTTGGCGCTCTAATTCCCATGCACTCAGGTAGCCATAAACTACTGATCGGTACCAAAAGGAATAAAAACTCTCACCGAATCTACTAGTAGCTGGATCATCGGGCGTGGCAACCCGAACGTGATGCCCCCGATTATGCTCGATAAAAAAATGCATATACGAAACGGTCATCAAAAGCATTTTAGAATACAGCTGCTCAAGGGCACCGTTCTTATGCCCCAATTCGTGAGCTACAGTGATCCCGATCCCTCCTGTAATCAAAGCCATTCCACCTGAAAAGCCTAAGAATTCCCACCAGTAAAAATTACCAACACTTACAATATAAAAACCCCAAATTAAGATTCCAAACTGGACGTACACCCAAAAAAAAGTGACCAGCTTGTAAAATGTCTGGTGAGTGACTTGACTGATTGCCTCTCTGGCTATATTGTTTTGATCTTTACTGATCAAAAAATCCATAATAGGCACCAAAATAAAAACAAAGCAATGAATCAAAAACAAGTTCGGACCACCTAAATACACACCAATGATCAACAATAGCGGTAAAATCAGTGCACTGAAAAAACCGATTTTCTTAAGACTGGACATTTGATTTACATTAGAGTATATCAAATTAAACTAAAATCTCCTATCAAGAAAGACTGACACTTATATTTTTTGCATTGTAGCTGATTAACTTCAGACTGTGAAGTGGCTTGTTTCACCACACTGCGGTTATGAACTATGGAAATATGATTTTCTGCAATTATGCCGGCAGCCTAATTTTCGTTGCTTGACATACAGAAAACCCACTAAGGCGAGGGAGGCTAATAACGGGAAACTAAAGTGCCGGCATTGCTAGCGTTTACCATATATTATTTAGTTTCTATCTTTAGGTTGTTCAATTGC
>JBDNIP010000911.1:0-1554 GCA_041688245.1 Algoriphagus sp. | reverse complement strand
ATGGTAATCTTGCTGCGAATATCCGGAAAGCGGACGCTTGCTAAGATGAATGCGTTTGATTTTGTAGTGACGATAGCATTAGGTTCTTCACTGGCTACTGTGGCACTCAATAAAAGTGTGCTTTGGCTGATGGAATCGCAGCAGTTGGGGTATATATATTTGCATAATTTATTTTACTTGGCTTATAACACACATTCCATGGATGAACGCACTCATGACCAGTTCGTCTACATTACTTTTTTATAAGGGAGACTTTCGCGGGGAAGCTATGAAGCGAGAGCGGATCTCTGAGGAAGAGATCTTTAAACCCAGTAGAATGGCAGGCCTGAGTATCTTGGACGATATGGAAATGATTATTCTCGAATCCACCGGGGATATTTCGATTGTCAAAAAGAATGAGTTTGGGATGAAGAACACTGTCAATCACCTCGAAAAAAAGATGGAGGAGGATTTAAATTTTTCACAATAGAAATTTTTTTTAGTTTGAATCGAATCTTCAATCGATACTCCCAGCCGTATGGATAATGCTTTTAAAAATAGCCCGTGAAGTCCGCTCTAGAATTCAAAACTAATCTTTGAAATTCAGTAAAATAAGAATGGCAATTTTTTAAACTGAAATCCAGAGACCATATTTCCCCAAAACCTCCCTCTCCCCAGATATCTTTAAAGTACCATGAAAATTACAGAAATGTTAAGAACCTGACACTAGATTATCATTTTGTAAAGATCGTTCCTGCTGTTAATTATTAACATTTTTTGGGAGTTTGCTGAAATAATTTTGAGGTGTATTAATCAACCAACATAAATTATGAATCGCAATTATTTACCAAAAAAATGGAAAATACGTCTTTTTCCAACCCTTTTGTTTTTGCTTTTTAGTTCAAACGTGTTCGCGCAGGCTACCAATGCAACGATAGCCGGCTTGGTAAAAGATGAAACCAAATTTCCGCTTACAGGCGCGACTGTCAGGATCGAAAATCTATCCACTGGATTCAAAACCTATTCGATCACCTCCGAGACTGGGCAATTTATCTTCCAACAATTGCCTCTCGGAAAACCCTATTCAATAACGGTCAGCTTTGTCGGGTACAATTCTGAATCTAGGACCGGATATGAGTTGAACCTTGGAGATCGGATCAATTTGGACTTTCAGCTCACGATGGGTGCAACCGAATTGAACGAAGTAGTCATCAGTGGCAATAACCTATCCAACGAAATAGAGAAATTGGGGGGCGTAACTTCTATCAATTCAACTCAAATCAAAAACTTGCCTACAGAGGGAAGGAACTTTACTAGTTTGACTGCGCTTTCGCCTCTTCAAGGAGGCGGAGGAATCAATCTGGCGGGACAGCGTTCAACAGGAACCAACGTGACAATTGATGGCGTAAATGCCCGAAATCAGCTGACTAACGGTGAAATTGGACGTGGTCCTTATACTGTTTCCATTGAAGCGATACGGGAATTTGAAGTGGTCACCAATTCCTATGATGTCACACAGGGACGACAGGCTGGTGGTGCGTTGAATGCAGTAACCAAATCTGGCACCAATGAACT
>JBDNIP010000910.1:0-1393 GCA_041688245.1 Algoriphagus sp. | reverse complement strand
AGGCATCCCGCAGATCTTACCAAGAAGCAACGTGAATTGGAATCTAAACTGGATGATTTTCGAGCTGCAAGCTACCTACGCTATCAAGGAAAGAAATTAGCGAAGCGTTTTAATGCATTATCTTATTGGAACTTGAGTAAGACTATGGATAGTCATGATTTAAGTAGAGCAAGGGAAAGTCTCTCAGCTGCACTGGGAGAAATTAAAGCAAAAGTATTGACTGTGGGTGTGAGTTCAGACCTTCTTTTTCTGGCTTCCGAATCTGAGTTTATTGCTAAAAATGTAAGGAATGGAAGCTATCGAGAAATTAACTCCCTCGCAGGTCATGATGCATTTCTTATTGAATACGAACAACTGACCGTGATCTTGAAAGCGTTTTATCATGAAAGCTGACTAATAATATTGGGAGCAAACTAGTTTGGTTTGGTCCATTCTACTGTTCTCCCTACCCAAGAGAAACCGATATAGCCTTTGACTTCTAGTATTTTATTATTTTTAAGTTTCAACTCGCAGGAATAGGTCTTTCCTGATTCAGGATCGTAGATTTTCCCACCTTCCCAAGCTCCGTTTTTATAGGATAGTTCGTCCAAAATTGTCAATCCCATTAGTGGCCTTGTTTGGAGGGATGGATTGGAGTTTTTGCTATCTAAGATCGTTTTTGGATCGCCTCCTTTAAGTTCAATCCAAATAATCTTACCCACATATTTCGAACCGCTTCTCAAAATCTCAATCTTAGCGGATTTTTCAGTATTGAACCAAGTCCCGATAATTGCACCCTCGGACTGAGCCTGAGCAGTTTGAAATCCAACTAGCATTAAGAAGCTAACTAGTGAAGCAAATTGATGAGTTTTCATAAAGATTGAGTTTGTACTGTAGCTAATTTTTTACCTTTGAGTTTGTATAGATAATCTGAAGTAAGATAAATTTAATGACTTCTAGTTTAAAGTTTGATAACCATCAACTTGAATTGCTTCCAGAAAAAGCAATTTGGGTTCAAGATCTGAATTCAATTTATACGGCTGACCTTCATTTTGGTAAGGCGGCCCATTTCAGAAAATCAGGAATCCCGATTCCCGAGCAAATTCACAATCACGATTTGGAGTTGATCCGGTATTTGGTAGAGCGATATAAGCCGCTTGATTTTTATTTTCTAGGGGATCTTTTTCATAGCGATTGGAATGAGCAATGGGACTATTTGAATCTATTTCTGGAAGAGTTTGAAGGTACTACTTTTCATTTAGTCAAAGGAAATCATGATATCCTCTCTCCCACAGCTTATCAGAAATCATCCTTTACGATTCATATTGAACCTATAACGATCGGTAAGCTGCTACTTTCTCATGAGCCGATAGATTTAATTCCGGAAGGCTATTTGAATCTCTGTGGACACATT
>JBDNIP010000909.1:0-3603 GCA_041688245.1 Algoriphagus sp. | reverse complement strand
ATAGATTTGAGCCTTCCCTCAGGGTATGTCCGAGGTACTATGCTCGCTGCTGACTTCGCTGTCCACATACCGGAGGGTTACCCCGCCTGTTCCCGTCGCTTTACAGCCACGGATGGACAGAGATCTCCCGGGGTAAGCTCCATTACCTTCGGTTTAACGTGCCTGATTTACCCCTCCAGATTCCGAATGATTATCGGGCTTTTTGATTCATGGGTCAATAACCCCTCTGGACAGGCCTTATATCAGGTTTCTGTTCGTCACGTTAAATTTTCGCCTTCAGCTTCCTTCAGATTCCATCTCACAATGGACACCCTTGCTTTCGACTACAGGATTCCGATCATTACGGCTCCTTCGGGACTCTCACCCTTTGGCAATGAAGCATGCCCGGCACACCAAAGATGTCGCTCCCAAGGAGCTCTGTTCCGCTACAGTTTCTTGGCTTTTTGTCGCATTATCCGCCACTATTACACAATCTCAAGCCCAGCGGGCCGACATCTTTGTAGCCTTACGATCAATCAAAATATCCAGAAGCCCCAGCGGGGGGAACATTCAATTCCCTAATTATTAATTGTGTCGCTCCTATGGAGCTTCATGAGAATTATTGCGCCGTCGATTCTATAAATATCTCGCTCCTAGGGAGCCCAGAAAGAATTAGGAAGTGTATAAATTATCTTATTTCAATCCCCTGACAGTAATACCCTCCTCAAAATCTCTGTTCGATTTACACTTAGTAATACCATTTAGGTAATCGCTGTTTTATACTGTGTCCCTTCTGTGATTTTTCCCTATTTTTCCATCCTAAATATAATTTAAGATGAGAAAACAACTACTTCTGCTCTGGATGATTTGCTTTGTTGCGAGCATTGCCATAGCCCAAGAGAAAAAGCCCATGACCTGGAAGGATATTCCAACTTGGAAATACATGCAATCCAATAGCTTCAAAGTGTCCCCGGATGGACAGTGGATTGCTTATGGAATCGTCGCTTTGGAAGCGGATGGAGAAGTAATTCTCAAGAAGATATCTGATCCGGATTCTCTTAAAAAATCTTTTCCAATCGGTTCAACCAATTTTCCCTCCATCGAATTTAGCGAAGACAGTAAATGGATCGCTTTTAAAGAATATCCGAAGTTCACTGAAAAGAAAGCCAGTGAAAAATCCAAAGGTAAACCGCTAAAGGATAAGCTGATCTTGATCGAACTCGGTAAAGACGAGAAGAAAACTTTCGAAAATGTGAATAGCTTTACCTTCAGTGGAAAAGCCGCCTCACATCTGGCAATCAATCTTCCAAAGGAAGGTAGCGGAGACGCCAAAGGCTCTGATTTATTGATCCACCACCTGAACTCAGACAAATCCCAAAATATGGGGAATGTGGCTGAATTCAGCTTTAACAAGTCAGGTTCTCACCTGGCCTACACCATAGACGCAGCCAACCAATCTGGCAACGGAGTTTACTTATTGAATTTGGCTAGCAATAGCACTTCAGTGCTCGATTCTGACAAAGCCACCTACAAATCATTGAATTGGACTGAAAAGGGCGATGCATTCGCAGCCTTGAAATTAGTCGAAGATAAGAAGTATAAGCAAGATCATGGTAAAGTCATCGGGGTTAAAAACTTGAATAATCCTCAATTAACGATGTATGATGCAAAGAAAGATAGTGCTGGATTTGACCAAGCTTATACGATCAGTGGTAATCGCCGTCCGATGTGGTCAGAGGATTTGACCCGACTTTTCTACGGGATTCACCCACTGGTTTTAGCTACAAAAGCTGATATCAAAAAAGATTTAGATCAAGATTCGCTGAAACTTGCTGAGGCAGAATCCATCAAAATGATCATGGCCGATAGCACAGTAAAATCTCTGGCAGATCTTCAAAAAGCGATAGCTAAACTAGACTCTGAAAAAGTAAAAGGTAAAAAGGAAAACGAAGCTGACAAACCCGATCTGACCATCTGGCACTGGAATGACAGCAGACTCCAGTCGCGTCAGCAAGTGATGGAGAATCAGGACAAAAACTACAACTTTTGGTCTATGTATGATGTGGCTGCCGGCAAGCACATTGCCCTGCAAGACAGCAGTATGAAGGAGCTGAGTATTCTACCAAAGCAACGCTATGCCATGGGTATGGACAATCAGACTTATGAGCTGGACATCAACTTAGCTGGTCAGAATTACAGCGATTTCTACGTCGTAGATCTAAAAACAGGTGAGCGAAAGACTCTTTTTACCAAGTTTTATCTTCCTTCCTACACTTCGATTCCTAGACCTTCTACGGATGGCACCAAGATGATCTACGGAGAAGATGGTCACTTCTATATACATGATATTGCTACTGGAACCTCTACCAATATCACGGAAAACATCCCGGTGACTTTTGTCGATGTCGAAGATGATCACAATATCGAGAAGCCAATGGTTGGCGCCCTAGGTTGGAGTTCGGATAGCAAATATGTATTGCTCCGAGACGACTGGGATATCTGGCAGGTGCCTGTGGACGGAAAGTCGACAGCAATTAATTTGACACAAAACGGCAGGACGGATAAAATTCGTTATCAGTATCGATTTGGATTGGATCCAGATGAAAAAGGGATTGATTTGACCAAACCGGTTTATATCCGAACCTATGGCGAGTGGGATAAGAAGAGCGGAGTAGCACTGCTTTCTCCAGCTAAAAAAGGTGGTTTAACACCTGGCGTTAGCTCCCTGATTTGGGAAGATGCAAACATTGGAAATCTTGAAAAAGCTGAAAATGCAGCCGTATTTTTCTTCAGCAAAGAGACCTTCAATTCGCCTCCACAAATGTATGTGACGAATGCCTCGCTTTCTACACCAACTCAAGTCACTGCCAATGCGCCAGAGGCTGATAAATACCTTTGGTCTGCTGGCACTAGACTTGTGAATTACGTGACAGACAAAGGCGATTCACTTCAAGGAGCATTATTCCTTCCGGCTGGCTATGTCGAAGGGGAACGGTATCCAACGCTGATTTATTACTACGAAAAGCTTTCGCAGACACGTCATAACTGGACCAATCCAGGCTACAGCGGTACGGGCTGGAATCCAAATGTGTACACCAGCAATGGATTTGCAGTCTTTATTCCCGACATCGTGTACAAGTTGGATGATCCAGGGATGTCAGCTGTCTGGGCAGTTCTTCCAGCAGTAGAAGCGGCCATAGCAACTGGCGTAATTGATGCGGATAATATTGGAATTCATGGTCACTCTTGGGGTGGCTACCAGACCTCGTTCCTGATCACGCAGACGAATATGTTTAAAGCTGCTGCTGCGGGAGCTCCTTTGACGAATATGATCTCGATGTACGATTTGATCTATTGGAATTCTGGAGGTGGAAATATGTCCATTTTTGAAGCTTCGCAAGGTAGATTCCGAGGTGCGCCTTGGGAAAACTGGGATGCTTATGAGCGAAATAGCCCAGTTTACCACGTGAAAAATGTCAATACACCATTGTTGATGCTTCATAATGACAAAGATGGTGCAGTGGATTTCACTCAAGGAATCGAGTACTATTCAGCTTTAAGAAGATTGAAAAAGCCGGTTGTATTGATGCAATACAAAGGCGAAAATCACGGCTTGAGCAAACT
>JBDNIP010000908.1:0-1712 GCA_041688245.1 Algoriphagus sp. | reverse complement strand
GTGCCATTTGCCTGTACCGAAGGTTTCATAGCCTTGCTTTGCAAAGTACATCGGCATTGTTTCTTCTCCTTCCAATTTTTCCAAGACATGAAAAAGGCTTTTCCCAGATAACATCATCGCCCGACTGGCAGCGCAGATGGCGCCGTGATTTCCACCCATGACATAGGCATTGGAGAATCGAGTACCTGCTATTGCGAGCTGATCAATGTTTGGAGTTTTCAAAACAGTATTCCCGGCTATGCCTAAAGCATCCGCTCGCTGATCATCTGCGAATATGAACAGGATATTTGGTTTCGACTTTGGCTTTTTGGCACAGCTGACGCTTAAAACCGCGATAAGAAAAAAAAAGAATAGAAGGAACCTCATCACTTAAATTATTGATTTACAAAAGTTAAGCTTTCCATTGAAAAAGCCCACCATTAGCTGATTAATAGTGAGTTTAATTTTAATTAGATTTTTTCTAAATAAGGCTTGTTTAGAATGGTTCCAGGAACTAGTTTTACGCCACTATTTAAAATCAGTCTTAATAAAACATTGTAAAAATGAGAATAATTTATACGACCCTGTTCATCTATTTCCTGTCGCTGAGTTTGGCATTCTGTCAGCGAAATGCAGTTCAAGGAAAGATCCTTGATCAAGAGCAGAAACCTGTTCCAGGAGTTTCAGTCATCGTCGAAGGAACCGTAAGAGGAGTACAATCCGATCAAAATGGAGGCTTTGTAATCAAAGATTTGCCGGTTGGAACCTATTCGTTAAAGACAACTATGATTGGTTTTAAGACTCAAAGCCTACCTTTTTCGATTGGTAAGGACGAGATTGAAAACCTTGATTTTGCATTGGTAGCTAATGACATCTGGTTAGAGTCATTTGAACTGATGGCAAGCCGGGGAATGAATGGCCAAGGTCGTCTCCCTGAAGTGGAAGATTTTCGAATCAATGCGGGTAGAAAAAATGAAGTCATTCGCTTAGGTGAGATTGACGCTAATTTAGCGATGAACAATAGCCGACAGATCTTTGGTCGAACACCCGGTATTTCCATCTGGGAAAATGACGGTTCCGGTATTCAACTTGGTGTGGCATCCAGAGGATTGAGCCCGAACAGATCTTGGGAATTCAATGTCCGAATGAATGGCTATGACATTACTCCAGACCCAATGGGCTACCCAGAAGCATACTTCACTCTTCCAATGGAAGTAGTAGAAAATATCGAAATCATTCGTGGAGCTTCCTCTTTACAATATGGACCACAGTTCGGTGGATTATTGAATTTCGTTTTGCGCAAGCCAGATCCATCCACTCAATTTACCGCTGAGACCATCAACACAGTAGGAAGTAATGGGCTTTTTAGCACATTCAACTACATCGGCGGTACGGAAGGGAAGTGGGATTATACCGCTTACTATCAAAAAAGACGAGGAAATGGCTGGAGAGATAATGGCTTTTTCAATACAGATCACGCACATCTTGAGGTGAATTATGCGGTAAGTAATAGGTTGAAAATCGGTACCGAAATGACTTACATGACGACTACCACCCAGCAGCCCGGAGGTTTGACAGATGCACAGTTTGCCGAAGATCCAAGCCAAAGTACCCGATCCAGAAATTGGTTTAGCACACCTTGGTTTATTCCTTCACTAAGCGCAGACTATATTCTAAGTCCAAAGTCAAAAATCAACTTCAAAGCTTTTGGAACTATTGCAGAGCGAAATAGT
>JBDNIP010000907.1:0-1876 GCA_041688245.1 Algoriphagus sp. | reverse complement strand
ATCTAAGGAATGTACATAGATCCCTGATGGATTTGAAAAAAAATTTGGATCCAAAGGAATTGATTGGGTAAAACTTTTATCGTCCAGATTGACCCTAAAGATCTTGTTATTTGATTTACCAGATAGAATGTAAATAAGAGAGTCTTGGAATAAGAAAGTAGCAGAAATCATTCCCCTAAAGGTTTCAGGACTAATTATCTCCAAATTTTCTGATTTTTCAAAAGTAGTTATCTTTAATTCAACCTTTGAATCATCACTACTCCCATTCTTCTGAGAACAAGAACAAGCAGCAATAAAAAAGGCAAATGGAATGAGGGAGAATAATGATTTCATTTTTACTGTTATTAAGATTTAAAAAAATGGAGCCACATATTATTTAGCATGATATCTGGCTCCAAAAAAATTTTAGTAAAGCTGTTGCCCTTTTATTATTTTGCATCTATTAGACCACCAATGAGTAGCGCATACTTTTCCACCACTCGCAGTCTCTACCCAATGCCCTTGATTTAAAAATGGACCAGCAACAGTTTCTTGGATAATACCACTATTTACAAATATCCCGATTGCAAATAATGCCGTAGTAAAAAAATTATATTTTTTATAATTTTGATGGTTAAATATTTGTTTAATTATTTAGTTTGTAATCTCGCTATTCTGTTTCTGAATTCTCTCAATCTATTTTCGCGTACAAATTCACCAAATAATGATCATAAAAATAGCCTTTCTTCCTGTCGGTGAGCGTTATGTCTCGGATATATACCTTTCCCTCAATCACTCCTAATGGTTGCTCCTTGGCAGTGGTCAAATAGAAAAATGAATTATTATTGCTATCCATGCTGTGGATTTCATAGCCATATTTAGTGTCAAGTGCTGCGAAAAACCTATTCCAAGACCGATCATAAAAAGCAAACCACGCTTGCCCATTTTTCTTTAGCTCAGGAAAAGTGTAACCCTGCATGTCGTTTGTTTCTGCATTGTATCTGACGAATCTATTTTTCAAAGGCAGGTTGAATAAAAACCCTTCCTTAGTTTGGATTATGTTGTAAAGAAAATGAGAGTAAGTATCATAGGACTCTGGACTCTGCTTCATATCCCAATACCTATTCTTGGTAAGCTCTGCGTATTTGGAATCTTCATAGAATGCCAGCTTTTTCGTTTTCCAATTATACACCCAAAAATCCGCATCAGTGGTCCATTTATCACGCTCAGCATGATATCCTATTGTAAAATCTGACAATTGAACTAATTGGTAGCTATCAAAATATTTAGCATCAATATCCGGTTTTCTGGCAGGCAATTTTTTATTAATCAGCTCAAATCGATCCTCCGTCACACGGATTCCCGTACTACCAAAACCATGTAAGATCATCAGTTGATGATCATCGATCTGTATAAATCCATCAATTCCAACAAAGTTTTTGGAAGCGGGGGAATAACCCTTTAAAAACAACTTATTGATGCTCAAGCTATCCATAATCAAGCGCTGATGATTTAACAAAACCAGATCTTTGGGTATATTATTCTGATAGCGCAAGCCAATGGTTTCGTCAGGATTTAGCCAGAAAAGCTTGATCAGCACCTCGTTTTCATTTCCATAGAATAGGTTAGTCAGGTTTAACTCTACTTCACTATTCCTTTCCTGAGCAACTAGTGGCGTGGATAAAACAGTCAGGTTTACTAAAACCATAGCATATGTTATTATCCTTCTTTTCATAAATCTTTATGGAGTTTGTAGTAACTATTTAAAGTAAATAAATCATCACTATCATTGGTTGCCATTTTTGAAATAAATCCTCCTGCATAACCAATCTGGTAGATATAAGCATCTGACGACAATTTCTCTGGCAAGCTCAAAACTTCTGTGATCTCAAGATTT
>JBDNIP010000906.1:0-2394 GCA_041688245.1 Algoriphagus sp. | reverse complement strand
GATTTTGATTTGGGTGCAGTTTGAGCTTTCCGTGGATCGCTTTCACGAAAATTCGGATCGAATCTTTGCAGTTTGGAGAAATACTGAAATGCAAGGCGAAATTTTCAGCGGGGATTATACCCCTGCGCCTTATGCTCCGACTTTGAAAGATCTATTTCCAGAGGTAGAAGAAGCCATTCGGATTACAGAATGGGATCCACAGCTATTGACCGTTGGAGAAAATAGTTTCTACGAGGAGTCAACATTTACCGAACCCGGATTTTTTAAAATATTTAGTTTTGAAGCAATTGAAGGCGATCCTATTGCGGCATTGGAAGAGCACGAAAGTATTGTCTAGACGGAATCGGTCGCCCGTAAGCTTTTTGGCGAAGAATCCGCATTGGGTAAAACAGTCACCGTAGAGAAGCAATTGGATCTGGAGGTAAAGGCGGTGATCAAGGATTTGCCTGAAAACACGAATTTTCCTTTTACTACATTTTTGTCTTTTAAAAAACTTGTTCAGATGGAGTGGGCGGATGATTTTTGGGGAAATAATTCTTACCGAACTTTTGTAATGCTGTCTGAAGGCACTTCAGTAACTGACTTCAATGAAAAGTACCAAGGCTTCACTGCCAAAAATACCGAATACGATGAAATCTCAGACTTCCTTTTTCCAATTGAGGACTTGCATTTGTATTCTAAGTTTGAAAATGGGAAGTCTGTTGGAGGTAAGATTGAACTGATCCAAATGTTCGGGATCGTGTCCATTTTGGTACTGTTCATTGCCGGGATCAATTTTGTGAATTTGAGTACCGCACAAAGTGACAAGCGATCAAAAGAAGTCGGAATCCGAAAACTTTCCGGTGCTAATAAAGGCATGTTGATCGGCCAGTTTTTAGCTGAATCCACGATGATTGCGATTGCAGCTTACCTATTTGCTATTCTATTGGTTTCTTTAGCTTTTCCATGGTTTAAAGATCTGATCGGTCAAAATCTAGCCAACCCATTTACACAGCCTTTTTTCTGGCTAATATCGATAGGCTATGTGGTGATTATTGGAGTTTTGGCGGGAAGTTATCCAGCATTCTTGATGAGTTCGTATCAGCCGGCTTTAGCCATGAAATCAAACTTTAATATCAACAAAGGCTTTGGAGTTAAGCCGCGTGAGGTTTTGGTTGTATTTCAATTTGCGGTTGTGGTTATATTGATCTCAAGTGTTTGGATCGTTCGTGATCAGATGACTTTCGTTCAAAATCGTGACTTGGGACTTGATAAGGATAATTTGATCTTTCATCCTATTACACAAAATATCAGAAAGAATAAAACTGCAATTCGAAATGAATTAGTAGCTCTTCCTGGAGTGGCTTCCATATCCTATACTTTTTCACCACTTACAGTCATTTATAGCGATACAGATGGGATGGATTGGCAAGGAAAAGATCCTGATTTTAAGCCAAATATTAGTCGGATGGGCACCGATGCTAATTTAGTCAAGACGGCAGGGATGGAATTAGTTGCCGGTCGGGACATTGACATCTATACTTATCCAAGTGATAGCCTTTCGGCAATAGTCAACGAAAAAACCGTCGAAGTCATGGGCTTTGAGGATCCAATAGGTCAGGTAATCAAGGATGATTATGAATTTACTATTGTAGGTGTAGTAAAGGATTTTATCATGGAATCGCCTTTTGATGAAGCCAAACCAATTGTGGTAATTGGACCGAAGCGGGAGTTGAATTTCATTCACATCAGATTTGCCGAAGGCGAAAACTTAGCGCTTGCGCTTGGAGAAGTCCAGCAAATTTTTGCCAAGTTCAATCCTGATGCGCCATTTGAATATAGCTTTGTAGATCAGGAGCATGCCCAAAAATTCCAGTCTCAGGAGCGCACAGCCTATCTCACCACGATTTTCACAGGTTTGGCAGTGATTATTTCCTGTTTGGGTTTGTTCGGTTTGGCAACATTCATTGCGGAGCGAAGGAAAAAAGAAATTTCAATGAGGAAAGTGATGGGAGCTACGGTGGCGAGTTTGGTCACTTTAATTTCTTCAGAATTTACCCGTTTGGTCATCATTTCCATCCTGATTGGCATTCCGGTGACTTGGTATTTTATGAGTGATTGGCTGGAGACTTTCGCTTATCGGACAGAACTCAATTGGAGCATCTTTATCTGGACTGGAGGATTGACGCTTCTGATTGCCTTATTGACGGTAGGTTCACAGGCGATCAAAGCGGCACTGGTGAATCCGGCGAAGACACTGAAAAGCGAATGAAACGTCTTTGCGAGACCTGAAACAGAATTATGAGTGTATACAAGACTCAGCCAGGTCGAAGCAATCTCATCGATTCGAAACAGATTGCCTGCCCTGCGGGAGGCGGGCTTCGGATTTGAAATGATCTGATAACCGTTAAGTTT
>JBDNIP010000905.1:0-3108 GCA_041688245.1 Algoriphagus sp. | reverse complement strand
TGTGTTATTTCGAGGACAAAATACAGATAAAGCCCTTATTCCAAAGATTGCTAGACACATTTTCGTTAAGAGTAGAGAGATCGATGAAAAAAGAATGTTTTATGAATTTAAATTATTGGCAAGACCATATCTTCGCCAAGAATTTCTTTCTGAAATCGAATGGTTGACGGTTGCTCAACATCATGGCTTACCAACGAGATTACTTGACTGGACTGAAAACCCGTTAACCGCTTTGTTTTTTGCAACAGAAAAAACACCTCCACTCGATGAGCAGCATGCTGTTGTTTGGGTAATGAGTTTAGATAGAGAAAGTGAAATATTGATGGATGATTTAAAGAGTAATCCTTTTAAAATAGAAACTATAAAATTGTTTAAACCTGGAAATTTTATTCAAAGGATAACTTCCCAGATGGGTTGGTTATCGATTCATAATTACAGTGGTCAAGGATTATATGCTAGAGCAGAAGGTTTTGAAAGTAAATCAGTTCGTTTAACAAAACTAATTATCCCGCGTGATTTTGTTAGAAATATAAATTCAGCGATCAATTTATGTGGCATAAATGCATTTTCTATTTATCAAGATTTAGACTCACTTTCAAAAACATTATTTCAAAAATACTTAAACGAAAATTAGAAAAATTATTTAAGTCTCTATCTTTGTAGTCTATTTCTTTTAAGTCTTTGAGGTTTAGTTAATCCTAGGTGAAATTTTCTCACAGATAATTTGAGTAGTCCACGGAAGTATAGATCAAATCAATCCATATTCAGGCTTAAAAATTTTATCCGATTTTTTATAGTAAATCCACAATAATTTTTACAATCCAAGCATTTTAAATTAAATTGTCAAATCATTTATTTTTTGCTACTTTTTTTTAATTTCAAAAACTAAACAGCATAATTATGGATAGAGAAATGGCTCATACTCTATTTGTAGAGTTAATGAAACAAAGAAAATATCAGTATTCGATGTCAGAAATGGCAATTATTTTAACATCCCAATATTATAACATAGTGGATTTGGATAAATTAATCCCAGAATTAGATCCAAATGATTATGATATTCATAAAATGAGAAGGGAAATTTTATCGATTTGTGAATCATTCCAGAATAATTTAAAATTAGTAAATGAAAAATTTTCATGGGGTGATAAAAATGAACAAATTTCGAGTGTCAAAAAAATTAAAAAATCTTGTCTAGATTTTCTAAATAGGTGATGTGCTGGAATTCATGAGGATGTTGACCTCCTTCTGAGTTTAGTTTGTCGTTGGACTAGGTATGGTTTGCAACTCTCACCCGAGTGTAGTTTGAGGATGGTAGCAAAGACGGTGCAAAACGCTTTTCTACCCTCCTATTTTTATTTGGAATCCCGAACATTCTAGGGACACAGTTCTCACTGCAAAATGAGCTTTGATAAAATGCGCCATTTTCTTCCTCTTGTTTTCGGAAATGGTAATTTGCTGTACTGAACCAGATGCACTTTCGCGCAAAGCACTCCTGAGCGAAAAATTCTTCCATGATCACCAATATCACTTTGTGCTCTTGCTGCTCTTCCCAATAAATGAGTTTGGTGATCAGCTCATCGATTTCTCTAGGCACTTCGAATTGGTTCCACTCTGAGGCCATGATCTTTCTGGCATCTAACTCCTCATCAGGTTCAAATTCAATCTGTAAATTCTTCACGGGTGAATTCATTTAATCTGGTATCCAGTCTATTTAAGACAATCTACTGAATTTGGGGACAATGGGAAAATCATGTCTGGATTTTTAGAAACAATGAGAAAATATACAAGAACAATACCTTCTGATTACAAGTAGGTGTGTTTTCAAATTTCATCCTATTAAGACTTAGATACTACTTACAGATTGGGCTTAACGTCGAGTTTTCATATTCATAGCTTAGATGATCTGGAGGTGGGATTTTTTTAAAAAAAATTTGTCAGATGGAATGAAAAACTTATTTTCTTCAATATCCCTGAGGAATACCGAGATTTTATTTTTGAAAACCTCACTTATTGTCTTAAAGAAAAAGGGCCTTATCTATTTGGATATGTAATCATGACCAATCACATTCATTTAATAGTTTAACAGAAAGTCACAAGAGGCTGGAATAGGAGTTCTTTTCCTTAAATAAATCCGGTTGAGTTAAACAAGAATCAAAGCCCGCTTTCAAAAGAAAGCGGGCTTTGATTCTTTATGCTCCTAATTACCAACTCTTCAAGTTGCCACATAAAATTCGGTTTAATTCATTTTTCTTACCTTTGTTCTCCTATTTAAAATCAGGAGCGGGAATTCCAAAAACTCCACCTACTGGAGACCGAACCGAAACCTATTATTTCAATGAAAAAGTATTTCAACCTCTTTGACTTCCGACAACAGGTAGATTATAAAACAGAAGTCCTGTCAGGTCTTACTGTGGCCATGGCATTGATTCCTGAGGCAGTCGCTTTTGCACTTATCGCTGGCTTATCGCCACTTACAGGATTATATGCTGCTTTTATGATGGGCTTAGTCACTTCGATTTTGGGAGGTAGACCAGGCATGATTTCCGGCGCTACAGGTGCCATTGCTGTGGTCATCGTCTCACTAGCTGCTATTCACGGAGTAGAATATGTCTTTGCGGCGGTAGTGTTGGCAGGAATTATTCAGGTAAGCGCTGGAGCCTTAAGACTTGGTAAATTCATGCGATTGGTACCACATCCGGTAATTTTTGGATTTGTGAATGGTCTGGCTATCATCATTTTTATGTCTCAATTGGAACAATTTAAAGATTCTTCTGGGGCTTGGCTTACCGGAACTTCTCTTTATTTACTCCTTGGTCTAGTGCTTTTGACTATGCTAATAATTTGGGGTCTTCCGAAACTTACCAAGGTGGTTCCTTCCTCGCTGACTGCAATTTTGGTGGTATTTGGAGTAGTATCATTTTTGAATCTCGACACCAAAACAGTTGGAGATATTGCCAGCATTCAAGGTGGCTTCCCCCCTTTCCACTTACCCGTGGTTCCTTTGACTTTTGAAACTCTTCAGATTATTTTCCCTTATGCAGCCATTGTTGCCGGAGTTGGTTTGATCGAGAGCCTATTGACTCTAAACATTATTGACGAGATCAC
>JBDNIP010000904.1:0-1413 GCA_041688245.1 Algoriphagus sp. | reverse complement strand
TTAGGTTGGAAGGCAGCCATTGCTGGCTCAAATGCCTCAACACCTTTCAGCATCACTGCCACATCTTCTATAAATTCGGCCCGCGAATCGAGGTACCATTTCTTATTGTCATCCATCCACTCTTTGGAATTATGCTCAGAAAGGGCTTGAAGGAATTTTAGATAGGGGCGCATCGGATGAGTTAGCTTAGAAAATTGAAATTATTGAACTTGGTCAAAGCAAAAAAGTTAATCACTTAAAACTTTTTCATAAATTACACGTAATATTATCTTTAAAAACGTACGTGCGATGAACACTAAACTCACTTTATCTTTAGAAAAAGACGTAATCAAAAAGGCCAAAGAATATGCGGAAGCCCAGGGGCAAAGTCTTTCCTCACTGGTTGAAAATTACTTCAAGCATTTGACTTTTAACCCAAAACCAACAGAGAAAGAAGAATGGAAATCCCTACCTGAAAGCTTTCTGAAATTTGAAGGGATTCTCAAAAAAGAGGGCGACGAATTCGACTATAAAGAAGAATTAACAAGGGCTTTATTTGAAAAATATGGTCAATAGTTACCTTTTGGATTCAGATGTCGTTCTTGATTTTTTGTTAAAACGAACGCCTTTTAATGTAGTAGCTAAAGAACTTTTCACGCTTGCACTGAATGAAAAAATCGAAATTTGTATTTCCTCGCTAGCAATTGCAAATATTTATTACTTACTCCAAAAAGTAATTGGAAAGGCGGAGAGCTTGATTCTACTCAGAGAAATTTTAAACTTTTCTAAAATCCTTTCAGTAGGACAACATGAGATTATGGAGGCGATAATCAGTGATTTTTTGGATTTAGAAGATTCTATTCAGCACCAAACTGCACTCAACAACACTAAAATTAAAGGTGTCATCACCAGAAACATTAAGGACTTCAAAAAGTCAAAACTACCTGTTTATTCCCCAGAATCATTTCTCTCCCTTTTTAAATAAAATCCACCAATCCCTCCAGTTTCATACCTCTACTGCCTTTGATAAAGATCAGGTAATCTTCCAATTGACTGTCCTGAAGCCAATTTCTGAACGAAAATGGATCTGGAAAATACAGTGCTTTTGGCGCAGGCGAATCGCTTCTCGAGGTTTGTAACCTCGAGATCCTATCCGTGGATTTATAATCCTTCTCCAATCATCCAAAATATTCTAATTATAGGGGGCCTTTTCTGACTCCAAAGAAATCTCCCGCACTACTTAATCGGTAATCCTCTACTTTTTCTACTATTCCCGCCCGAATTGGATTTTCATGAATGTAATTCACTTTTGTCTGAAAAAAAGAATTGGAAAAAATTTCCTCTCCATGATATCCTTTCTCCCAAAACCAAATTTGATTTTCATAACTAAGCGTCATTTCCAACCATTTTTTCCTACTTTCCAATGGATTCTCC
>JBDNIP010000903.1:0-1280 GCA_041688245.1 Algoriphagus sp. | reverse complement strand
TCATGACTACTACTCATATTTTCAATGGAGGAGGGGTGGCAGTGGCCGACTTTGATAACAACGGAACTCAAGACTTATTCTTTACAGGAAATCAGGTTGACAACTCACTATTCATGAATAAGGGGGATTTTGTCTTTGAGGATATTTCAAATGCTGCAGGTATTTTGGCTGAAGACCGATGGTGTACTGGAGCAGTAGTGGTAGATATAAATGAAGATGGCTTGATGGATATCTACGTAGCAACAGGAATGTTCGAAGATGAAAAATTTCGGGAAAACCTATTGTTTGTTAATCAAGGAAATAACCCAGATGGTAATCCGGTTTTTATAGAAATGGCTGCGGATTTTGGAATTAATAATGCAGGCAACTCCACCGGTGCGGTATTCTTTGACTATGATTTAGATGGTGATCTTGATCTCTATGTGATCAATAATGAACCAAGTAAAGTAGCTGCGAGCAACTATCGAAAAAAAGTCACCGATGGAAGTTCGCCAAATAACGACGCACTTTATAGAAACAGTGGGAACGGCACTTTTGAAGATGTTACTATCGAGGCGGGCATCACCATAGAAGGCTTTGGTTTTGGTCTTTCTGTGCAGGATATGAATAATGACGGTTGGCCCGATATTCATGTAAGCAATGATTTTGTCACAAATGATATTCTTTATTTGAATAATCAGGATGGTACTTTTTCCAATCGATCTGAAGAGCTATTGAGACATCAAAGCCACTTCTCCATGGGTGCAGACATAGCAGATTACAACAATGATATGCGTCCTGACCTAATTACTCTCGATATGCTGGGCGAAGATAATTATCGCAAGAAAACTACCATTGGTAAAAACACTTATCAGGTATATATCAGCAATGAGGAATGGGACTATCAATATCAATACGTCCGGAATATGCTCCACAAAAATAATGGAGCAGGTTTGCCTTTTAGCGAGGTAGGTATGATGGCAGGGATCTATCAGACAGATTGGTCTTGGTCTCCGCTCTTTGTGGATGTTGACAATGATGGACTGCGTGATATTTTGATTACGAATGGCTATCCCAGAGACATTACTGATAAAGATTTTGCCAATTATCGTGGCGATGTAGGCTCTATTGCCAGCGTCAGTCAGTTGCTGGACTCTATTCCGATCGTCAAGATTCCGAATTATGCCTTCAAAAATCTGAATGGGGTTAATTTTTCAGATATGAGTTCTGAATGGGGGCTTGATTTGCCTTCATTTTCCAATGGTGCCGCTTTTGCCGATTTGGATGGAGATGGGGATTTG
>JBDNIP010000902.1:0-3693 GCA_041688245.1 Algoriphagus sp. | reverse complement strand
TGATGTTTGGGAAGATGAAGCCGATTATCGATCCAAAGCTGATCTATTTTGGTTTTTACAAAAGTGAACCTGTTTCCATGTTTATACAGATTCCTGAGATCAATCAAATTTTCAAGCATGTCAACGGGAAATTGGATCTGATCGGAAAGCTGAAATTCCTTTGGTATAAGACTTTCTCTCCTCCCAATAAAATGCTTGGTCTAGTATTCGGTGTGGTGCCCGAACATCAAGGCAAGGGAGTCGAAAGCGCTATGGTTGTGGAGTTTGAAAAAATGAGCGGAAAAAGTGATTTCCAATACAAGACCATTGAGATGAATTGGGTTGGCGATTTCAATCCCAAAATGATGCGAGTCTGCGAGCAGCTTTTAGCCGATATCTATAAAACACATCACACGTATCGGTATTTATTTGATCGGATGAAGCCATTTGAGCGGCATAAAATCTTTGATTGATTTATGGTGTTGGATGCCCGATGTGCGATGTGCACCTTTGAAAACGAAATATCAAATGCCGATTAACCGCTCACTGACAACCACAGCATCAACGAAAGAAATTACAACTTGCTAAACGCCGAATGTTGAAGTGGGCTAAATTTTACAATTTTTGAATCGAAGACATCGAATGAAGAATGTTGAACTTCGAATAATGAAGTAACTCCAAACTCTGAACCCAATCTTCCTATCCGCCATGGCGGACCATAAATTTCAATTTCAAAATATTCCAATTTTCCAATACAGAAAAATAAAATGAAAAAATACGACGTAGCAGGCATTGGAAATGCCTTAGTAGATATCGAATTCAAGGTTTCTGATCAGTTCTTTGCCGATAACGGTGTGGAAAAGGGACTCATGACTTTGGTTGATGAAGAGAGACAAAATGCACTGTTGAAAGTGATCAATACAGAGGAAGCGAAGAAGCAATGTGGAGGATCTGCAGGAAATACCGTGATCGCTGTAAGTCAGTTTGGTGGCAAGTCTTACTATTCTTGCAAAGTTGCCGATGACGAACTAGGACATTTCTATATGAATGATATGAAAGATGCCGGTGTCACTCATAATCTCAACGAGACTAGTCTTGCAGAAGGGATCACTGGCAAATGCCTAGTGATGGTGACTGAAGATGCGGAGCGAACTATGAATACCTATTTAGGTATCACAGAGACTTATTCTACTGCAGATGTAAATGAGGCAGCGATCAAGGACTCAACCTATTTATATATAGAGGGCTATCTGATCACTTCTGAGAATGGCAAGCAAGCGATGAAGTATGCAAAAAAAATAGCTGAGGATAATGGCGTAAAAGTGGCTATGACCTTCTCAGATCCTGCGATGGTGAAGTATTTTAAAGAACCGATGACAGAGGTAATCGGAGCCAGTGTGGATTTGCTATTTGCAAATGAAGAAGAAGCGATGTTGTTCACAGGCAAAGATAATCTAATTGATGCTCGAGAGGAATTGAAAAAAGTAGCCAAACGATTTGTAATCACGCAAGGTAAAAACGGAGCGATGATTTTTGATGGAGATACTTTTATTGATATCGAACCCTATCAGACCACAGCAATTGACAGTAATGGCGCAGGAGATATGTTTGCAGGAGCATTTATGTTTGGAATTACTAATGGGCACAGCTATGCCTCCAGCGGGAAACTAGCCTCCATGGCAAGTTCGAAGATCGTCAGTCAATTTGGCCCTCGACTACAATGGCATGAGGCAAAAGAGATTTTGGCAAGATTAAATCCATAGTAGAAATAACCCGAAGCAATATGTTTCGGGTTATTTTTTATAAAAAACTCACTAAATACTTTTTAGTATGATTAAAATGTCACTTTTTAGTGAATTAATTGTGATAAGGGGTTTTAGGAAGAGTTAAGGAGTTTAAAACCGCTCTTTGTAGGCGTTGTTAAAGCAATTTTATTTTAGAATGAATTTATTGAAAACAAACCCAATTTGATTATGATGAAAAAAATCACCGTTTTAGGGTTGGTTGCCTGCATGTTGACCTTGCCAGCACTGGCCCAAAAGAAGATCGAATACAATGAGTTCGATTTAGACAATGGCTTGCATGTAATAATGCACCAAGATAATACGACGCCGATCGTAATCACTTCTGTATTATATCATGTGGGCTCAAAAAATGAGCAGCCTGATCGAACAGGATTTGCCCACTTCTTTGAGCATTTGATGTTTGAAGGATCACCAAATATCGAGCGAGGAGAGTACATGAATATCATCCAAGCGAGAGGAGGCACCCTTAATGCCTTCACCTCCAATGATATCACCTATTACTATGAGCTGCTCCCGTCCAATGAATTGGAGCTTGCGCTGTACATGGAAAGTGAGCGAATGCTACAATCCAAAGTTGATCAAACAGGGGTTGATACTCAGCGAGAGGTAGTGAAAGAGGAAAAGCGTCAGAGCTACGATAATCGTCCTTATGGAAGTATTCTGATCGAAACGTTGAAGCGCGCTTATACTGTACATCCTTACAGATGGGCACCAATCGGTTCCTTAGATGATCTGAATGAAGCTTCGATTGAAGAATTCCAGCAGTTCTACAAAGACTTTTATGTGCCAAATAATGCAACTCTGACTATTGCCGGAGATCTTGATTATGCACAAACTGAAAAGTGGGTAAGGGAATATTTTTCTGCAATCCCTAAAGGTGCTAAGCAGATCTACAGACCAACTGTGGTCGAGCCTAAGAAGACAGCTGAGATTCGAGATATTATTTATGATAATATCCAGATTCCTGCGGTGATCCAAGCATATAATTTACCGAAGCAAACTGCTGCGGACTCTTATGCACTTTCGATGCTTTCCACCTACCTGACCGGAGGAAATTCTTCCTTGATGACCAAAGAACTGGTGGATAAGCAGCAAAAAGCGCTGGCCCTTGCAGCGATTCCATTGGAATTAGAAGATGGTGGTGTCTTCATCATGTATGGAATTACTAACATGGGAGTGGAGCCAAAAGACTTGGAAACTGAGATTGATAAATTGATCAAGCAAGTGCAGGATGAAGGTATTTCTGATCGAGATTTTGCGAAGCTTCAAAATATTATCGAAAACAATTTAGTCAGTGGCAATTCTTCGATGGCTGGTATTGCTCAAAATCTGGCAGAATCGCATGTGATTTTTGGCGATACAGACTTTATCAATAAGCAAATGGAACTTTATAATAAAGTAACCAAAGCTGATCTGCAGCGCGTAGCAAAAGAATACCTGGATCTAGACGGACGGGTAGTATTGTATTACCTACCTAAAGCTGCTCAGCCTACTGAGTAATTGTTCTACCAAATCAATCAAAAAAGATATGAAAAAAATAGCAATAGCATTTGTATTGACGCTTTTGGTCGCTGTGGGGAGTTTTGCTCAAGTGGACCGAAGTAAACTGCCAGAATCTGGACCTGCTCCAGAGATTAAAATCGGAGAAGCAGAAAGTTTCACACTTGACAATGGACTGAAAGTATTTGTAGTAAAAAATGATAAACTTCCAAGAGTTTCATTCACACTGGTATTGGAGCGAGACCCGATCATGGAAGGCGATAAGGCTGGACTTCTAGGCTTAACCGGTCAGATGATGATGGCGGGAACAGCAAACCGTACCAAGGATCAATTGGATGAGGAAATTGATTTTATCGGTGCTAGCCTGTCGGCTGGATCAACTTCGATCTTTGCTTCTTCGCTGAAAAAG
>JBDNIP010000901.1:0-3085 GCA_041688245.1 Algoriphagus sp. | reverse complement strand
GGAAGTTCAATCATTTCCCTAATTCGTTGTACTTGGTTTCCAAGTCCCCCGATATCTTCATAAGATACCTTAGAGGATTTTTTTTCACCTTGTTTCGGTAGGTTTAGATCGATTTTGGTATTGGAATTAATAAGCACAATCCCCTTAGGATTTGTGTCCATTACAATATAATCGACTGATCGCGATCCAAAGAGGTTGGCTCTAATTTTATCGCCTTTTGAAACCGGTAACCCATCGATGAGCGAACCAATATACTTAGCATCGTTACTCTTTTGCGAACCGCTGCCCGTATCAGGTTGAAGCCTAATTAATATAGCGGGTTTAGAGGGAGTTATCTCAATTTTGATTTTTTCGTCAATGCCTGCCTGAGTATTCCCCCTAGTGATGCCATCGATTTGAAGGATTCGTTTTCCCCTATCTTCTTGGTAACATGGCATAATCTTTACCGGAGTCTTGCGCTTGCCTTCAATAACAACTATATCGCCCGATTCGAGCCCATTAGCTTTCATATCTTTGGGATCCATCCTCGCGATGGCCCGGCCAACATCTTTTACTAAGGCCTCTTTGACCTTAAAAATAACCGTGTTTTGAGAAGATTCCATATTGATTAAGGTTATTTATTTATTTTTTATCTTTCCCGATTAAACAATAACATTTTTATAGTATTCAACTTTTCTAACCCTCTAATTTCACTTGCGAACATGGGTATAATGACCTTGTTCATTTTCGGGAAAGTTGCAGTGATTTGCTCCAGATACTTCTGCTGCCCTATTTTTCGTTCCCTACAAAAACCGCATCCTTCCGATTCCATCACATTATTCATGATTATTTGACGAACTGAAAGGTTGTACTCATGAAGACTTGAGATTAACCGATCGGTTTCCAAAACTGCCATCGCCTCTGGAATGCACACGGGAATAAATTGGCATCGTGTACTATCGCGAAATAAATGCTCGATTTTTTTTACAGTCTTTTTCAGGTTAAGAAGCAACGCATCGGTTTTGTCTTCGGTATAGGCTCCCGAAAATCTTGTGACCATATACCGATACTTCCACCTCATTTTAGCAGCTACTTTAACCCATTCGTCAAGCATAATTGGTGAAGCGATCAAACGCAATACATGCCCCGTTGGCGCCGTATCAACAATGTATTTATCATAGTCACCTTCTTCTATGAGATCAATAATTGTCTTCAAACTTATTACCTCATCAATACCCGGGATAGACAATCTTAACAAATCGTTAATATCCTCGGCATCAAGGGATGTTGAGGTTTCAAAAAAGTTCTTTAACTCTTCTTCGTTTTCTTTTTTAAACTTAGCATATACGTCTTCTGCATTTATTTCTATTAGCGTAAGATTTTCTACACCATCAACCGGTTGAATTCCACTTTTACTTTTTTGTCCCAGGGAATCAGAAACAGAATGAGCCGGATCGGTGGAAATTATCAGCGTTTTACAGGTTTCAGCTAAACCTATCGCAGTTGCAGTTGCACAACTTGTTTTACCTACGCCTCCTTTTCCACCAAACAGAATAAGTTTAAGATCAGGATTATCTAAACCGGACAGACTCATTTTTCTATTTCTCTATCCTGATTTCAAGGATACCATTGTTATATTTAACTTTCATTTTCTCTTTTTCTGCCTGCATAGGAAGTAAAAGCTCTTTATGGTATTTTCGGGTATTCCTTTCGGCAGAAATATCAAGAATATCTCCTTTGAGATCAATTTTTAGGTCGCCTTCCTCAATTCCGGGCATTTCGGCGATAACAATGATTTCATCTTTTTCGTCAAACATATCGGTCATAGGCTCACGCTCCTCCTCTACCTTCGGTCCTTCTGGTGTTTTTTTAATATTACCAAAGGTTTCAACGGTAGGTTTTCCTCCACCAGTAGCCGATTTTATGGTGAAACCATAAACCCCTTTCATCCCTTTTTTCAGGTGATCAAAATTAATCTCTCCTTCTTTGTTAATCTGACTTCCTTCTTGAAGTTTACCGGCAATATCAACTAACTTCTCGATCCCCTTGAATAGCCCCCCTAATCCGAGCATGTCGAAACCCGCTTGGCTCTCGTTTTCTGAATTTTCTTTCTTTTCCATGATGCTTTCTTTAAATTGTTAAATGTTAATTCCTTAATTAACTGGATTTTAACTTTTAATGTTTGCTTCAAGTTTTTCTATCCGTTGTAGCAACTTTTCATTTTGTTGCTTTAATTCGGATTCATTGGCTGTTGAAGACATAAAAGTATCGTCCTGCCACCAGTTAATTCCCATCTCCATGGCTTTATCCACAGAAGCCACCACAAGGCGGATCTTGATCGTCAGCAGGTCAATATCTGCAATTTGAATCCTAATATCTCCGGCAATGACAATCCCTTTATCGAGTACTCTTTCGAGGATGTCGGCAAGATTGGTCGAATTGACGGAATGTGAAATGTTATTGGCCATAGTTGAGATATGCTTTTAGTACTTAATTTCGACAGTTTGCCAGTTCGATTTTTCATCATCCTGACCAGTATCCTGATTTTTATTTGAATCGGTACTGATTCTTGTTCCCAGAGAGGCAATGTAGTATTCTTCGATTTGCTTCAGTCGGGCATCAATCGGTTCTAGTCTTGATTGTAAGCGCTTGTACTCGTTATGTAAGCGTGTTCGCTCTTTTTCAAGCATATAAAGTTTTAAAAAATCTGGATTTTGGTTATCGTACTCTGCATCTTTTTTAATGCTTTGCGTTGATTTAATGCTATGAATACCCTTTAAAGAAGTTGAACCTTTCATGATGTTCTGTTTTTTTTATGAATTATTTACAATCACAGATTAATAATATTGTTGAATCAGATCATTCACGATGACCCGTACTCGCTCCTGATTGGTTTTTGAACCAATACGGCTGGTTTCCGAAGTGAGAATATCCTGGCAAATTGTCGTAAACAATTCTTTGGATTCGGAGGGTGTTGTTTCTAATGTGGCCATCGTTTTTGCAATCATGATTGATCCCCGTATGGTTGGATCAAATTCGGTTTTCCCTGAATCTCTCAGTCCTCTCACAATTTTTACGATTTTCTCAGCATCTTCCCACGAAAGTT
>JBDNIP010000900.1:0-2869 GCA_041688245.1 Algoriphagus sp. | reverse complement strand
TTTCACAAAAAGAATTAAATCGCACCTCCGTTCAATTGAGAAGATCGCCTTATTTTTCCTTGGTCGGTGAGCCAAATGTCTCATTTCAAATAAAAACTGCAAAACCAAGTTTTCAGCTCAGGGATCGAAATTCAAACGTGTTGAATGGAATCATTGGATTACTTCCTAATGAAAATCAGCCAGGAAAAATGCTAATTAGCGGTCAATTAGATTTAGAATTATATCATCTAGGGGGGAAGGGAAGGGATATTTCGTTGCATTGGCAGCGATTGAATATTCAAACACAAAGTCTGGATCTTACTGCCAAAGAATCCTTTTTGTTCAATTCTCCTTTGGATTTGAAAGTTGGGTTTAATCTTTTAAAACAAGATACAACTTTTCTCAACCGTTTCTTTAGTTTAGATTTTGGCTATAGAATTTCAGATTCGGGGTATTTAAGTTTTTCTGGTAAAAGGCAGTCTGGTGATTTGATCAGTACTTTTTCCTACAGAGATAACCGCTCCTTACCAAATGCCGCCGATTATCGATGGAATCAATATGGTATTCACTATGAGATTAACCTACTTGACGATCTGTTTTTTCCAAGGAGGGGATGGTTGATTCAATCTGAATTTGCTGCGGGTAACAAGACAATTCTTAAAAACACTGGTATTCCGGATGAGGCTTATTTAGGCTTAGATCTAAATACTGCTCAGTATCTTGGCCAATTAATAGTTGAAAGACATTTATTTATTAAATCAAATTTTGGGATTTGGGTAAAGGGAAGTGGAGGATTTATGAGGAATGAAAATATCTTTTTGAATGATTTATTCAGGCTAGGTGGGTTGAAAAGTATCAGAGGTTTTAATGAAAATTTCTTCTATGCACGATCCTATGTGTATATTAATCTAGAACAGCGTTTATTCTTTGATCAAAGTTCTTTTTTGATGGTTTTTGTGGATGGAGGGATGCTAGAAAACCCGTACTTTGCAAAATCAAAAGATTACCCAGTTTCATTTGGAGCTGGGATAAATTTGGAGACGGGGTCAGGGATTTTCCGATTCATATATGGTGTGGGGACATCAAACCTTCAGCCTCTTGAGTTTTCATATTCGCGAATTCACTTTGGCTATTTAGCCAGGTTTTAATACATGGGGAAATATCAATTACTCTTTTTTTTCTTTTTAATAAGCTCACTTTGTAATGCTCAATTGCTTGAGGATTACAATGCTGTGTGGGAAGATGGAGGAGAGACTAGCTGGTTCGAGTCCAATGACAGGTTAATATTGCCTATGGATTTGACAACTTTCCCCAGATCTTACTTTTCGATAAAGATACCTGCTCAAACAGTCGTTTTTTTAGGTGAAAAGCTTTGGTTTTTCACAGAACGAGATACCATTTTAAACCCAAGTCTTATTGATCTTAGAAACCTCACTGCTATTTCTAAGATCAATTTAACTTTATTCAAATCAGGGATTTCGATAGATCAGGTAAGTGCCAAGAAATTTTTAAAACTTGAAAAGCCTGAAGCAATCATAGAAAAAGAGTTGATAGCGGACGAAAAGGTTGGTCTCAATCGGCAAGAAATCAAAGATTTTTTTGTCTTTACTTTGGTGCTCATACTTATTCTGATTGCGGCGTACAAAAGCGTGTACCCTTATATTTTTACAGTGATTGCTCGTCCGCTCTCATTACTGAATGCCGAGGATTTTTCTGATTCTGGTAGTCTGCAAAAATTTTTTTCTTTTGATGTGTTGTTTTTTGTTCTGTTGGTAAATATGATTTCGGCATTAGTGCTGGTTATAAGTGTTGTATTTCTCAAGGAATCTTGGGTGGAAGCTAGGTTAAGTATCAACCTTAAGAATCTGACAATTGGTTGGAGCCTGGTTTCACTTGCCATATTCATCCTGACGATAATTAAGTTCTCGACAATTCGTGTCATGGCTTATTTATTCGGATTAGGAAAAGTTGAGTTTTCTCATTTTTTTTATTTGCTCCGATTGGTATTGATTATGTTATCTGTTTTGATTTTGCTGTTGGTCTATTGTCTGATGAATGACTTTTATTTTACTAAAATGGCCTTGAACACATCATTTTCAGTATTTTTCTGGATTTATATTCTTGGAACTTTTGTGCTTTTCATAAGTATGATGAATAGGTTGAGCTTTAAGAAGTATCATTTATTTACTTACCTTTGCATCGCTGAATTAGTACCTTTTTTGATTCTGGCAAAGTTAGTCAATGTCATCGGAGGTTAATCTTGATTTTAAACCAAAAAAACGAATGAGCGTAGTTATAAAAGATAGGTTTAGACCAGTAAAAAGTATCCTCGTATCTCAACCAGCTCCAGTCGATGCTAGTTCTCCTTATACACAATTAGCGGAAAAATACAATCTGACGATTGATTTTAGGCAATTTATAAAGGTAGAACCAGTTCCGCCTAAAGAATTTAGAAAGCAAAAAATTGATATTCTAAAGCATACTGCAATAATCTTTACTAGTCGGAATGCGATTGATCATTTGTTTGCGATTTGTAAAGAATTCAAAATCGAGATGCCTGCTGACATGAAATACTTTTGTATTTCAGATCAGACAGCACATTATCTTCAAAAATATATTGTGATCCGAAAACGAAAACTTTTTGTGGGCCAGCGTACCGCGCAAGATTTGTTTGAATATTTTAAAAAGCATAAGTCAGAAAAATTTCTTTTTCCATGTTCTGATATACGTAAGGATGATATTCCGGAGTATTTCGAGAAAAATGGCATTGCTTTCACAGAAGCCATTATTTACCATACTTTATCGGCAGATCTCTCCGATTTGGCACACGTAAAATATGATGTTTTAGCTTTTTTTAGTCCTTCAGGAATAAAATCTTTGAAAATAAATT
>JBDNIP010000899.1:0-2513 GCA_041688245.1 Algoriphagus sp. | reverse complement strand
TTAAGGATTTTAAGAAGTATAGCTCATTCGACTTTCGATTATTTCCAGTCGATACAATTCTATCGCCTGATAGTTATATGTTCAAAACTGCATATCGCCTAGTCGCTTATTGAACTTGGCAGGACATTCAAAAATCCTCTTTAGCCAGTCCTTTCTGCTTTTCTGAGCCAGTCCAAGAATCATTGTCAGCAATTTCTCAGCAGTGAGTTTCTTAAAGTCTTTGACCTAATCCGATAATTCATCAGCCTTTTGCTGGACAACTAAATGAATATATTCCGATAATCCTTTTTGGTAAAAATACCTGCCCAAACTATCCCTTAAAAGGTTAAAAAATAAAGCATTGCTTAGTCTTTGATCTGTCGAGCCACATTCGTGCAATAAAGCTACTACTGAAATGCTGAATCAACTAGTCAAAGGAATAGTACGGTATAAAGATCTCCCCCCTAGTCAAACCCACCAGTTGAGTAAGCCCAGCGAGGGAGATCTGAGACTTCTTAGAAAAGACCTGAAATATTTCCATCCAAATCAATGTCGATGTATTCAGATGAGGGAGTTCCGGGCAAACCTGGCATCCGTAGAATATCCCCTGCAATCGGAATGATAAACCCTGCTCCGGCGGCGATTTCCAACTCCCGAATCTTGATGTCAAAATTCTCCGGTCGTCCGATTTTCTTCTCGTCATCGCTCAGACTTTTCTGAGTTTTGGCAATACAGATCGGTAGATTTCCATAACCCAATTCCTCAAATCGCTTGAGTTGGGCTTTGGCAGGATTTGTTAAGATGACATTTGTCGCTCCGTAAATAGTTCGGCAAACCTTCTCAATTTTGGTGAGAATCGGATCCGTCAATGCATAGGTTGGATTAAACTTCGCCTCCGTATTTTCGGCTGCTTCTGCCACCAAATGAGCGAGCTCAATACAGCCTTCACCTCCTTTGGCCCAGCCATAGCTCAATGCGGCAGGTACACCGAGCTGCTTACAGTGATTCAGCAGATGTTCCAGCTCAGCTTTGGTGTCGCTGGTGAATACATTGATTGAAATGACCACTGGCAACCCGAAACTCTTCAGACTTTCGATGTGTCTTTCCAGATTAGCAAAGCCCTTTTCCAAAGCTGCCACATCTTCCTGAGTTAACTCCGACAAAGGCTTTGCACCATGGTATTTGAGTGCGCGGATCGTAGCCACCAATACCACTACTTTGGGAGCGATACCAGCTTCCCGGCACTTGATATTAAAGAATTTCTCAGCACCGAGATCAGAACCAAATCCGGCTTCGGTAATCACAAAATCACTCAAACTCATCCCGGTTTTGGTTGCAATGACTGAGTTGGTACCCTGCGCGATATTTGCAAAAGGTCCACCGTGAATGATGACCGGATTATTCTCCAGCGTTTGGACAAGATTGGGTTTGATGGCCTCTTTCATCAAGGCTGCCATCGCTCCTTCCGCAAGTAAATCATGTGCAAAAACCGGTGTACCGTCGAATTTATCCCCGAGGTATATCCGACCAAATCTTGCTTTCAGATCCTCCAGATTCTTACTCAAACAGACGATTGCCATCACCTCGCTTGCTGCGGTGATATTGAAACCTGTTTCTCTGAGCATTCCTCCAGAACTTCCTCCAAAACCCGTAACTATATTCCGAAGGGCTCTGTCATTCATATCCATCGCACGCTTCCAGAGCACTTTCCTAGGATCGATATTCAGACTTCTTTTTTTGCTTTGTATGTTGTTGTCAATAAGTGCCGAAAGCAGGTTGTTTGCTTTTTCGATTGCATGGAAATCTCCGGTAAAATGAAGGTTGATCTCTTCCATTGGGATGACCTGACTCCAGCCTCCGCCTGTAGCACCACCCTTCATGCCAAACACCGGACCCAGACTTGGTTCTCTCAAAACTGCGGTTGTCATTTTCCCAATTTTGTTCATCGCATCTGCCAATCCGATAGTTGTGGTTGTTTTTCCTTCACCTGCCGGAGTCGGAGTGATGGCTGTGACCAAGACCAGACTACTTTGGGCAACCTTGGTCTCGTCGATCAAATGATCGGGTAGTTTTGCTTTGTATTTACCATAATACTCGAGGTCATCTTCGGCAATATGGAGTTTAGAACCTATTTCTCTAATGTGAAGTGGTGTTACTAAATTGGTAATTTGAAGATCATTCATGGGGCAAAGATGGGGAATTCGGGGTGATTATTTGAAGTATAAAAACACTAAACATGTCGCAATTAGCAAGGGTTTTGGTTTGAACAAAGGAATGTGAAAATTAAGAACAGCAGACCAGATGCGAATGAAAAAAAACTCGCACCCGCTAGATGCGAGCAGCAATTAAAAACTTAGATCTTTTCACCCCTCAAATTTCTGAACTCAGACCTCCCACCTCCCACTTCCAACTTCCTACCTCCAACTCCCCAACCCCCCACTTCCAGTGGCATTATCCAAGGCTCCATTATAGATCGAATCACCCGTTTCATCAGGCTTACCAATTCCCAGATGATCCCAGTGTGCGGAATAAAT
>JBDNIP010000898.1:0-1961 GCA_041688245.1 Algoriphagus sp. | reverse complement strand
GCACCACCGCAAAACTACCCAACACCATACCTGGTATGGCAAGCGTAGGAATCATCATTTTTCTCATAATCGTTCTTGTCTAAGTTGATTACTTTATTGAATGTCATGATGCTATGAAACTAGAGAAATGTTTTCAAAAAGCGATACCTGAAAAAAGAAATTAATTTGAATTTACTGGAGCGGCGTTTTTCTTGTGGAAGCTCGGAAAATAGTTTCGTCTGATTAGATCCATTTATGCTGGCAGGTGATTTTCTGAGAGCTTAACTGCAAGTAATTGTAAGCGATGCATAAATAATTTTAAAAGAGCTGTTCTTTCAACACCTGCGAAGGCAAGCAGACGATGATTGTGGATGGCGGCGTAGTGGAAGTGAAAGACAATGTGATTGTATTGCTGGCAGAGAAAGTGGTCGGCTAAGTAAAATAGATAGAATCGAAAAAGTCCAACTCTTGCGGGATGGACTTTTTGGATTTTAATGTTAGGGAGTAAACTTTTCCAAAGTTTCAAACTTTGGAAAAGTTGTTGAATTCTCAATTCATCACTCTTTAGTAGGTTTCAGGACAGCACGTTTGATGTATTTTTCATCTGATTTCATAAGGCTTCCTTCGTAGAAGTAAAGCGTGTCATTGACCACTCCCGCAAGCATGCCTATATCAAGAATATTGCGAGGGTTTGAGGTTTCGTACCATTTTTTTTCGTCCTTATTATATACCATGAGGTGTGCAAACCTTGTTTCTTTGATACCTCCTTCACCAATTTTCATCCACGTTTCAACATAGATATGCCGCTCATCTTCCCGAATGGAGTTAAAAATATTATTCGCAGGAGTCTTCAAATTAACATTACCTCCGGCCATTATTTGAGTGGCATCTATGATTCTGTCGGCAGCCTTGAGTTGATAGTCAAAAAATCTACTGCGAGGAAGTTCAATTTCCTCGAGCACTTCCCCCTTAAGCGAGTACCGAAAGATTTTCTTTTGGTGCGGGAAGGAAATCAAAAGGCTTTCTTGATCGTCGCCCATGGTTAAATAGTTTGCAGGTTGCAAGGAACCTAGGATAACTTTGTATTCCTCAGGGTATTCCACAATTTTTTTTTGAATGACCCCAGCTGTATCGAAAAAGTAGAGTAAATCTCCTGATTCACGGTAAAAGGCAGGAAGATAGGCATCATGTTTTTGACTGAGGAGCTCTACTACATAGCCACTTTCGATTTTTTTAAATTTCGTACCTATTGTGCGTATGATCTTATCATTTGGGAGATGAAGTCTGACTTTTTCTATAAATTTCTGGGAGGCAACATTAAAGATCAGTACCGACTGGCTTCTTCTATCTATAATATAAACGATGGGATAGTCTGAGATATCATATGATCCTGGCATAAAAGAGCCTATAGGAAAATCTCCAGAGGCTATATTTCCTACTTGTTTGCCATCCATTTTTACTATTCCTACCGCAGGGGTTCTTATGGAAGAGATCGCCAACAAGCTATCCCCAATTAATTTTACTTGATCGGTTACATTCATAAAAAAAAGCTCATTACCGGTTAGAGTAGAGTCAATGATACTTAGATCCAATAAATCAGGAAGAGCATGCTTTTCCGCAACAGGTTTACAAGACCCAAAAATGAAAAAGAATGCTCCTAACCATAAACAAAATTTTGGCATATTAATGGCCTTCTTAGGTACAAACAGCCATAGTTGGGCTACAATCTCCATCGGCGCATTGGCTTTCCTCCTCGCAGGACCAAGCGATGCAATCACCGCAATCGGCAACATTGCATCCATATTGGTCCGTAAAGTGTGTACAGGGTTCATTCGCTAATGCCGGCTGCACCACCGCAAAACTACCCAACACCATACCTGGTATGGCAAGCGTAGGAATCATCATTTTTCTCATAATCGTTCTTGTCTAAGTTGATTACTTTATTGAATGTCATGATGCTATGAAACTAGAGAAATGTTTTC
>JBDNIP010000897.1:0-9744 GCA_041688245.1 Algoriphagus sp. | reverse complement strand
GCTTTTAAGCAAATGGAATATAACAAACTGAAGACTTCAGACCTACACAAAATAGAAACCCTTGGTCAATTAAAGGCCGCTGGCTACCAATCCAAATCCATCAAAGAAGAACTTCGAGATAATTTGATCCAAAAGATCAAAGTGAAAGAAAATGTCTTTGAAGGAATATGGGGCTATGAGGATACTGTCATACCAGATATTGAGCGAGCGATTCTCTCCCGCCACAATATTAACTTGCTTGGTCTTCGTGGTCAAGCCAAAACTAGGATTGCACGAATGATGACACATTTGCTGGATGAGTTCGTCCCAGTTGTCGCAGGAGCGGAACTTAATGATGATCCTTTGCAGCCGTTGACAAGTTTTGCTAAAGATCTTATTGAAGAGAAAGGAGATGATACTCCAATTACTTGGTGGCATCGATCTGATCGCTACACCGAAAAGTTAGCTACGCCAGATGTTTCTGTTGCAGATCTAATCGGCGATGTTGATCCAATTAAGGCTGCTACGATGAAGTTGAGCTATAACGACGAACGAGTTATTCACTACGGACTGGTACCGAGATCACATCGATCAATTTTCGTAATCAATGAATTACCTGATTTGCAGGCGAGAATCCAAGTTGCCCTTTTCAATATTCTTCAAGAAGGAGATATTCAGATTAGAGGGTTCAAATTGCGATTACCATTAGATATCCAATTTGTATTCACTGCCAATCCGGAAGATTATACGAATCGAGGAAGTATTGTAACTCCATTGAAAGATCGAATTGAAAGCCAGATCATTACCCATTATCCAAAAACTCTGGAGATCGGTAAAAAAATTACGGTTCAGGAGGCTAATTTGAAAGGTAAGCCGGTAGATAAGATTCATGTTCCAGAATTAATGAAGGACTTGATCGAGCAGATTGCGATCGAAGCTAGAAGTTCAGAATATGTGGATGAGAAAAGTGGTGTTTCGGCTCGATTGACAATTTCGGCTTATGAAAATCTGGTTTCTGCCGCAGAGCGAAGACTTTACATGAATGGAGAGTCTAATACCGTTGTGCGTATTGCGGACTTGATCGGAGTGATTCCAGCTATTACCGGAAAGGTCGAATTGGTCTATGAGGGAGAGCAGGAAGGAGCAGGCTTGGTAGCTTACAATTTAATTGGAAAAGCCATTCGTACGCAGTTTGTGAATTATTTCCCAAGCCCTGAGCAGAAGAAAAAAGAAAAGCAAGCAAACCCTTACGTACTTCCTTTGGCCTGGTTTGGAGAAGGAAACGTATTGGATATATTGGCTTCTCAGCCAGATAAGATTTATAAAAAGGCATTGCACGCAGTACCTGGACTAGAAGAAGTAGTCATACAGCTGGTAAAAAATGTACCTGAAAAAGAGAAAGAGTTTTTCATGGAATTTGCACTGCACGGTTTGGCTGAGTATTCTCAGTTGAGCAAAAATCTACTGGATACAGGCCTCCAATTTAAAGACCTGTTTAGTTCCATGTTTGATATGGGCTCAGGTGGTGAGGAAGGTTTTGAAGATGAAGATTTATAAAAAAGAGAGCCGAAAGGCTCTTTTTTTTGGTTAAGCCTCCTTCGTATTTCATAGCTTATTTTTTTATCGGCAATAAATTATTTGAATAAACCAGAATTAAGTCCACTACTATTGGCATTCCTTGCACTCAATTTATTTTACTTACTGTAAATACTCTACAAACTCCAGTTGTTAACACACAATCTAAGGAAAAATAGGTCCTGAATTATTGACCAAATAAGCTCAGAAATCAAAAATGAATAGACCAATCCAGCGGCTAAGGAAGCATGGCACATAGCTTACTTCGAAGCAAGTTCTTTGTCTATATGAAAAAGATCCGAAAGAAATATCCAAGAATGTTCCGCTTAGTAGTGTTTTGAATGATCCACGAATATGATGAGGATTTTGGATACCGGTTCCATGACTTTCAATTTTCATTAATTCACATTTTTTAAGCGTATTTCCAACTTCGAAGACTCCTTAACTTATCTTTGCCAGATGTCTAATATTCAGTTGCCGGCAGCTTTTGAAAGCCAAATGATTGATTTGCTTGGTAAAGCAGAGTTCGCAGTTTTCAAGACTGCAATAAATTTGCCCTCCAAAACTTCTATCAGGTTGAACGCTGCCAAATCAACTCCCTTAAATCTGGATAAAAAGAAAATATCATGGTCGGATCAAGGCTATTTTTTGGAGGAACGACCTTCTTTTACGTTGGATCCTTCATTTCATGCGGGGGCATACTATGTGCAGGAGTCATCCTCAATGTTTATAGATCATATTCTTAAAAGTCTCGATATTCCCTCAGGTATTTATTTGGATTTAGCAGCAGCTCCAGGTGGTAAGAGTACTTTGCTTTCATCGTACTTAGGTAATGATGGTCTACTCGTAGCTAATGAAGTGATTCAATCACGAGCGCAGATTTTGAAAGAGAATATCGTAAAATGGGGTTTGGGTAATACCATTGTCACCAATAATGACCCAGCCCATTTCACTCCCTTAGAAGGATTTTTTGATTTGGTATTAGTTGATGCTCCTTGTTCTGGAGAGGGTATGTTCCGTAAAGATGCCGAAGCCAGAAATGAGTGGTCTCTGGACCAGGTTGCGCTTTGTGAGTTGAGGCAAAAGCGAATTATGGATCAGGCAGGTTCTCTAGTCAAGGGAGGTGGTTATCTGATCTACAGTACCTGTACGTTCAACGTGAAGGAAAATGAGGATATGATTCGGTTTTTGACTGCTGAGTTTTCTTATGAACCTGTTCGAATTGCACTTGACCCAAGTTGGAAAGTTCGAGAAACAGAAGTTGATTCGGATGGAAAGACTTTTTTTTGCTATCGATTTTTTCCCCACCTGATGGATGGCGAGGGTTTCTTTATAACCGTGCTTCGACGTGCCGAAGATGCCTATATCCAAGAGCCAAAACGTGTGAAAGATTTCAAACATCATCACCTGAAAGAAATCTGGGATCGTGATTCAGCGAAACTTGATAGAGAATTGGGTTTTGAGGAGTCTGGGAAATACTACACGCTGAATGATTCGTATTTCCGTATTTCCAAAGATTGGAATCTCCACTTTCAAAAGCTCTCCCAGCATTTGAGTTTGAGGTATTTTGGGGTTGAATTGGGAAAAAGGCAAAAGACCAGTTGGATTCCAAACCATGAATGGGCTTTATCCCTTCTTCCAAAAAATAATTTTCCCAAGCAGGAATTAACAGAGTCTGAAGCTGTCGAATTTCTTCGAAAAAACGAATTAGAGCTCAAAGATTTACCTATAGGTTGGATACTGGTTATGTATCGTAATTTACCGCTAGGTTGGATCAAAAATCTTGGAAACAGAATAAATAACTACTACCCTAAAGAGTGGCGGATTCGAATGTGATAAGTAGTCCATCGAAGACAACACGAAGAAGACTTAGCAAAATCAGTGATCCACACATTTTTTTAACTTTTAAAGGGAAGTGGCTAGGCCCACTTCAAATTAATTATCCTCCTCAGTCCAAGTCACTATCTCATTTTCTAAGTAGTGGGGATAGATTTTTCGATGTTGCTTCTTTACTTCTGAAGTCAGTGCTTGACGAAAACCTTCTACATTTTGAGCACTTCCAGCTGCCATAAATACCGGACTGATTCCGGTTTTCTTCTCGTATGCTCCAGAGAGGGAATCAAAATCCAAGTAATTAGCCTCTTCCAATTCTAATTCAGTCATTTGCATACTTTCCTCTTCGCTAGGCATTTTCTCTACTAGATCAATCTTGTTGAAAACCAGTAAGACTGGCTTTTCCCCAGCCTTTATTTCGTTCAAAGTCTCTGACACGACGGCTATATGATCTTCGAAGCGTGGATGAGAAATATCCACAACATGAACCAAAAGATCAGCTTCCCGAATCTCTTCCAAAGTGGATTTAAATGATTCAATTAAGTGTGTAGGGAGTTTTCGAATAAATCCTACTGTATCTGAAAACAGGAAAGGGACATTTTCAAAAACCACTTTTCGTACGGTAGAATCCACTGTGGCAAAAAGCTTGTTCTCAGCCAAGATATCGGTCTTGGTAATCAAGTTCATCAGGGTACTTTTACCTACATTGGTATACCCTACTACAGCCACACGTACGATACCATTTCTGCCTTTTCGTTGTGTCTCTCCCTGCTTTTCGATTTCGCGAAGTTTTCCTTTGAGTAGCGTAATTCTGTTCCTGATATCTCGTTTATCTGTTTCAATTTCTTTTTCACCCGATCCTCCTCTGGTGGTCGTACCTCCGCGCTGCCGTTCCAAGTGAGTCCACAGCCTAGTTAATCGGGGAAGTAAATATTGAAATCTTGCTAATTCTACCTGGGTTTTAGCTTGAGCTGACTGAGCCCGATTGAGAAAAATATCCAAGATCAATAAAGAGCGATCATAGATTTTGACTTTAAGTTCGTCTTCCAGATTTCGCATTTGAGAAGGCAATAGATCATCATCGAAGATGACCATATCTACTTCGAAATGCGTGATGTAAGTCAGAATCTCTGCTAGCTTACCAGAGCCTACAAAGGTTTTGATATCAGGACTTTCCATTTTTTGCGTAAAGCGATAAACGGTCTTTGCGCCTAAAGTCTCCGCAAGAAATGCTAATTCATCTAAATGTTCCTGTGTGACTACCTCAGTTTGGTACTGTCGGATGATACTGACTAGTACCGCGGTAGGCTCTTTGACAGTTGTATCATGGAGTTTTTGAAGTTTTCTTGAAAATTTACTCATTCGTAGATTTTTCTTTTTTAATGCTTTTTATGTGAAAACGGTTCGGTTTTGTCAATATTTTTCTAATTGGGCAAAATTAAAAATTCGTAAACAATCTTAAGAATATAAATAAAGTTCGACATATTTCGATGTGAATGCTTAGGATAGTCGTTAAGGAGATTGTTATTTTGATCTTTAATCATCCAATTTGATTCTTTTAAACAAATGGCAGAGCTAGTTAAAACACCAATCTCAGGTGTTTTGGAAATTTTTCCAAAAAAATTTCTGGATAAAAGAGGATACTTCTTTGAATCATATCGAGACGATTGGTTTGATGATCAGAAACTGAATAATAATTGGATTCAGGATAATCAAAGTTTTTCTACTGTTGGCACTGTTCGGGGACTTCATTTCCAACGGGGTGAATACAGTCAAGTTAAGTTGGTCCGTGTGATCCAAGGCTCGGTCTTGGACGTGGTAGTTGATCTGAGAAAAGACTCTCCAACATTTGGCAAATCCTATTCTACCGTCTTGGATACTCAAAAGTGTAACCTGCTTTATATTCCCAGTGGATTTGCACACGGATTTTCTGTTTTGGAGGATGCTGTCTTTGTATATAAATGTTCCAATTATTATCATAAAGCCAGTGAAGGTGGAATTTTATGGGATGACCATGAGTTAGCAATTGATTGGAAGGTTGAGGCACCGATCATCTCTGAAAAAGATGATCAGTGGCCTTCATTAAATGAGTTTAGACTAACAGAAGGAGGTTTATAATGGGGCTATTAGATTTTTTCAAGAGAAAACCACAGGAGATTGAGGTACTCGACTTGAGTTGGCTGGAAGTGGATATGCATTCTCACTTGATTCCTGGAATTGATGATGGATCGAAAACAATGGAAGAGTCACTTAAGCTCATCAAACGTCTTTCCGATTATGGTCTAAGGAAGCTGATAACTACTCCGCATATTATGTCAGAGTATTATAAAAATACTCCCGAGATCATTTCTATGGGGCTTGAAGAGCTGCGCAAGGCTATAAAAAACGAAGGAATACCTGTGGAGATTGATGCTGCTGCAGAATATTATATGGATGAGATTTTCTTAGAGAAAATTACGGAAGGAGAGAAGCTGCTGACTTTTGGAGAAGGCTATGTATTAGTTGAGACTGGTTTTGTCAATAGGCCACAAATGCTGCTTGAAACGTTATTCCAACTTGAAATATCTGGATATAAGCCAATTTTGGCACACCCGGAACGTTATCAGTACTTGATTGGGGACAAGTCTTTACTGGAAGACTTGGTTGATCGAAAAATATTATTTCAGATCAATTTACTTTCACTCACTGGCTTTTATTCCAAGCCTGTGAAAGATTTTGCGGAGAGTCTGCTGGAGCGCGACCTAGTCAAGTTCTTAGGAACAGATTGTCATAATGAGCGCTACTTAGACATGCTTGAAACTCTCCCAAAACAGAAATCTTATCCTAGCATCAAGAACGTGTCCTGGATGAACACTACCCTCTGAGCTAGTCAATTATGAAAATTTTCATTACAGGTGCCACGGGTCTATTTGGCAGTTACTTAGCTAGGGAGTTTTCAAAGTGTGGAGAAATTCATGCATTGATAAGGCCAGGTTCTTCCAAAAGGCTTACTGAGGATTTTGATTTTCCTGTCGTTTGGCATGTTGGGGATCTGTTAGATCAAGATTTCATAGAAGAAATATTGGGAGGATTTGATCTGGTAATTCATGCTGCGGGTTTAGTATCGTATAATGAAAAGGACGAGACGATGCTTTATCAGATAAATGTAAAGGGCACTGCAAGTCTGGTCAACGCCGTGCTACTTTCTGGAGTGAAGCAATTGATTCATGTAAGTTCAGTTGCAGCAATAGGTCGAGGGTCAGAATTACAAGATGTGGACGAGAACTTTAAGTGGACCGATTCACCACTTAATACCGCCTATGCCAATTCTAAATATTATGGTGAACTCGAAGCTTGGCGAGGGGAGCAAGAAGGATTGAATCTTATCGTGATCAATCCTTCAGTTTTACTTGGCAAAGTCACTGATGACAGAAGCAGCACAGATATCTACCACTACCTACTTGAGAAGAACTCATATTACCCAGTCGGTGCGATCAATTATATCGATGTTAGAGATGCAGCTATTCTGACTCGGTATCTTTTTGAAGAAGGTGCTTGGGGTGAGCGATTTATCTTAAATCGAGAAGCGTTGGCTTACCGCGATTTTTTTCAAACTATGGGAAAAGCTTTTGGAATTTCTGCTCCTACCAAAGCTATTAACTCCAACCTTTTGGGATTCGTAGTGTTTTTTAATGAAGTGTTCAGGAAAATAGGCTTAAGCAAGAGTCCGCTAAATAAAAAAACGGCGAAGATCGCACAGCAGAAGATTTTTTTTGACAATAAGAAAATACTCCAATTGCTAAATTATCAGTACAGAGATTTGGCGGCAACTTTTAGCTGGGCTAAATAAACTAATTTTTAAACTTTGGGGTTTCTAAAGCTGATGAATTACCTATCCATTATAATTCTTGAAAACTGATTAAAAATTAACAAGGCCAGGTTTTGAGAGAAAAAATTATTTGGTAACTTTTGTAAACCTTAATCTACACTAATGACAGGAGATCACGAGCATGATTGGGAAGATGATAAAAAGCTAGTTGAGCGATTTGAAAATTCCCTAAAGTCCAATCTGGATCTATATTTTGAAGAAGAAGAACTGGAAGACATCGTCCGTTTTTACTTCGATCAACAAAAATTTCTTAAAGCTCTAAGAGCATCCGAATACTGCCTAGAAAAATTTCCTTTTTCCATAGATATTAAATTGCTCAAAGCCCAATGCCTAATTTTCAATGATGAATTAGAAGAGGGAATGGGGATTCTTGAAAACATCAATAATATTTCTCCTAATAATGAGGAAATTATTCTGGCATTGGCTAATGCCCATATTTTAGCAGGAACTCATCAGGAAGGGATTGATCTTCTAGAGCGTTTTTTACCACTTGCTGAGGATAAGGCTGAAATTTATTACTCACTCGGCAATCTCTATCGGATTCAAAGTAATAACAATAGAGCTAGTTACTACTTTAAAGAAGCCGTAAAACTTCGCATCAATCATGAAGATGCCTTGTTTCAACTAGCGATGATTACTGAGGAAGAGGGCTCATTTGATGAAATATTAGATTTCTATCAGGAGTTTATCGATCAGGATCCCTACAGTGCCGGAGCTTGGTACAATCTGGGCGTGGTATATAATCGGTTGGGGAGATATGAAGAAGCTATAAAAGCTTATGAATATACGCTGCTGATTGATGATGCTTTTGCATCGGCTTATTTCAATCTGGGGAATGCGCTGATGAATACCGAGCAATTTGAACTAGCCTTGGAAGCCTATCAAAACACTATTAATTGTGAAGGGGTAAATGCTGAAAATTGCTGCTACATGGGCGCTGCGTATGAGAAACTGGGTAAAATTGACGAGGCGTTTAAGTATTTTAAAAAATCGGCTAAACTTGATGAAGAATATGATGACGCTTGGTTTGGATTAGGGATGTGCATGCTTAAGAAAGAAAAATTTTTCGAGGCAATTCATTATTTCAAAAAAGCACTGAAACTTACTAAGGAAAATGCGAATTACTGGGTGGGCTTGGCTGATGCAGAATTTAACCTTGGTAATATACAGGCGAGTTCGGAAGCATATGAAGAAGCTATTAATTTAGAACCAGGTGTGATTGAGACCTACATCAACCTCTCCTTGATCTATTATGAGCAGAATCGATTTGAGGAAGCTATCGATGTCACTACCGAAGGAATCGAAGAACTTCCCGAAGAGGCGGAACTCTACTATCGTATGGTTGTCTACCAGATCAAAATGGGGAATTATAAAGAGGCATTTTCATTTTTAGAAAATGGGTTAACTTTAGACTTTGAAAAGCATACGATCTTATATAATTTAATGCCAGAATTGAAAAAGCAAAAGGCAATTTATAAGATCATTTCTCAGTATCGGGGTAAAAATCCCGAAGCCTAATTAAAATCCCCAAAAATGAATTACGTTCTGAATAACATTCCCGTTCGAACTCCAAAACCTCGAACCTCTGGATATACTATGGCCATGGATAAGGGCTTATCTGTGAGGGAGACAGAAGATTTTGTAGATTGCTCTTCTGATTTTGTAGACATTGTGAAGCTCGGCTGGGCGACATCTTACGTCACCAAGCATTTGGACAAAAAGCTGGCTATTTACCGTGAAGCTGGCATTCCGGTATATCTCGGGGGGACACTGTTTGAGGCCTTTATCGTCAGAGGACAATTTGAAGATTACCGTAGATTATTGGATAAATATGATCTGAAATTTGCAGAGGTTTCAGACGGCTCTATTACCCTTAATCACGAAAAAAAGTGCGAGTATATCACGGAATTAGCGAAGCAAGTCACCGTACTTTCCGAAGTTGGTTCCAAGGATGCTGCTAAAATCATCCCTCCTTACAAATGGATCGAGCAGATGCAGAAAGAGCTTGACGCCGGTGCCTGGAAGGTAATCGGAGAAGCAAGAGAAGGCGGAAATGTCGGCCTATTTAGAGATTCCGGAGAAGTGAGGCAAGGCTTGGTGGAAGAGATTCTAACCAAAATTCCTGAAGAGCGGATCATCTGGGAAGCTCCCATCAAATCTCAGCAGGTGTGGTTTATCAAACTGATTGGTGCCAATGTGAATCTTGGAAATATCAGTCCTTCAGAAATTATCCCACTCGAAACAATTCGTCTTGGACTAAGGGGAGATACATTCGACCATTTTCTAGGAGAGATCAAATTATAAAACACCTACTCCAAATGGGCTGATCAGTACTCACTAATCAGCCCTTGTTTTTGACCATGGAATTACTAAAAAAGTACCTCCTTACCTTCTTCAAGGGTATGGCAATGGGCGCAGCTGATATTGTCCCAGGAGTTTCTGGAGGTTCGATTGCTTTGATCGCAGGTATCTATCAGCAATTGCTCGAT
>JBDNIP010000896.1:0-2137 GCA_041688245.1 Algoriphagus sp. | reverse complement strand
GCTGTTCGAGATTTGTAATCTCGAACCTTTATCGAGGGATTTGTACTCCCAACAAGATCAACAATTAATCGTTTTGGCGAACCCTCCTTTTGTCGATTGACCTCATCTCCTGCCAAAACAAAAAAATCAATGTCATACCTTTCCACGGGGTCGAAACCCCGGGCTACCAATCTAGCGTTCCCCACAGGACGCGTCCTGTCCCGATATATCAGCGATTTTACTGACCGTGATAATTTTAGCCGCTTTGTGCGATTACCAAGTTCTTTGTTTAAATCAAAAGAATAAAATCTAATTAAATATGGTGGAATAGTTAGAGCTAAGGGCGAGTTCAATGGAATGACCTGCTGAGGTTTCGTTTTATATTAAGTGAACAACTATAAGTGAAAAAGTACGCAATCGTAAAAATCACTACAAAGCTCATCGACAGATGGTTCGGTAGGGGTGGGCGGCAGGAATATCACTGAACTACCTTTATCTGGAAGCCAAAAGGTAGAAAGCCTCATCCATCCTTAACCCATAAGTATATCCGATATGCTGATGAATTCAGCAGCTATACCAAGTTAACGAAGTAGGCAAAGGGGGTGCTGGCATCTGAAGCCCCTCTAATTTCGAAATGTTGGTGTATACATTTCTTCCGACATACCAGAAAGGGGTCAAATAAAAATATCAGTTGGTAGTGAAAAAGAACAGCTGGGACTTACTTTAACATAAGCTTAAGCAACTTACTGAAAAAACTATCCGAAGTGGCGGAATGAGAAGAGGTTGAAAAAGCTAGTAGTAGTCAGGAGGATATGGGTAAGCAATTACCGCCTTGCCAGTATTCATGCTAAACCAAAGGCCATCGAGGGATGGCTAGGCAATGAGGAACGAATTCATGAAATCCCTTGAAAAACAACTAGATCGGTGAATAAGCCCAGTCAGTTACTGTATTTGGTCCCCCTCAGCGGATCAATGTGCGATTTTGAAAACCACCATTTTTTTGTCATACTCGGGGAGAAAAGCATATAAGTCTATCCGCTATCTACCTTAAAACGTATACTATAGTCCGCTACATCATCCTATACCAAATTTGACCCTGAAAGCTTTTGGGAGTTTGTATGAGACTGCGCACGCTTTGGCGTAGATGCACTATGAGTTTATTTATGTCTCCTAGCCATCTACTTGACTGGTGTCTCAAATTAGTGTATATATTTTATAGCGTCTCTTGCTATTGATTCCATACTAGCGAACTATATGGCTTCTTTGTGTTTAGTATAGATCATCTGGCAGACTTTATCCATTGCTCTGAAAATCGAACTATCAAAATTTTCAGCATTAGCAATACTTGTTAGTGTGACAACAGCATCGTACAATATGTTATTATCCTGATTTTTAATACGTTCTATAAAATTTATTTTGTTACTTCCTCTGGGAGAATTTGAAATGATTATTTCTTCCGTATTAAGATCTATTGCAAATAATATAGTATCGTTCATATCTCATCAAATTGATCTATAAATTATTAATGTAAATGACAGCGGCCATTAGTACTGGTTGTCTTATTTCTACATCTAGCACCTTTCTTTGTTGTTCCTGTACATTGCGTCGAAGTAGTTGATGGCTGTTTTGTTACGTTGTTTGCACAACAATCAGTACCAACTCGTTTATCATGTACTTTACAATAGCAACTATTTGACTTACTTCGATTGCATTTTTGACAAAGTAATTGAATATTTGATACAGCGCTACTACCACCGCAAGAATATGGAGTGATATGATCATATTCTAGGATTTTCGAAGTACCACAACATTGACAAACTCCACCATCTCTTGTAAATACTACCTTTTTTGTTGTTTCCGAAATATATCGACTCTGAGAAAAGCAACAAACACTGAATAAAAGCAGTGAGTAGATTAAAAATAATTTTTTCATTGTACTATTTTATTTTAAAGACTTGTTTAAATACCTATTGTAAATGCTATTATGTGATTATCCGCAATTATGCTGCTCACCTAATTTTATTTGCTTAATTAGTAGGCAAGCCCGCCACAGCGAGGCAAGCAGATGACGTTCAGATTACCATCGGAAGAAGTACCAGTAATGCTAGTATTTACCATATATTAAGCTGTTTGTTGATTTTTACTGGTGCAAGTGCGG
>JBDNIP010000895.1:0-2195 GCA_041688245.1 Algoriphagus sp. | reverse complement strand
TTGCGAACAGGTCTGGGCATACATGAAAACGAGATTCAAAAACAAGGTATTTACTACCATGAAAGACTTGAAGGAATGGCTGTATGAAAGCGTGAAGAATCTGTCTGAAGCAACAATTTTATCAATCACTTCAAATCACCATTTTCTAAATGAATTTAATGCGGTTTTTAAAATGTAAATTGGTATAAGAAAGTGGATAGCCTGGTATCATCATCAGGCGCTGGTAATGATGGACTGTGTTTATTTGCAACAAGTCAAATTCGAAAACAAACAAGAATACGAACTGATGAGCGTGAGGGATGCAAGAATATTGATCATTGTACACCTGTTTACAGGCCCCGATACCACTGAAAAGCTTTATAAACAAATGAATATCAGACACGCTGCAAGACAAAAAGATATCGACAGGTACTATCAAGAACCCGAATACTAGAGTCTAAAAGTAGAAGTAGAAATAATAGAAAAAGACGGTGTCGTTTCTAATATTATTTACCGGAAAAAAAAGGTATAAACAAAACCCACCGATGGTGTTTATTTTATAAGAACCTCTACAAAAGACCTTCAAGAAAAAGACATTTGGACGATCTACAATACATTAACCGAGATAGAAGCCACTTTTAGAACTCTGAAAAAAGATTTAGCCATACGCCCAGTGCATCATCAAACTGACCAAAACACAGCGGCTCATATTTTTCTAGGAGTATTGTCTTATCAAGTTGTAGCAACGATTCGGCATCAATTAAAAAACAAAAACATCAGCGATTCTTGGCAAACTATTGTAATGAAAATGAACACTCAAAAAAGTGTCGTAACGTCAATGATGGATTCTGAAAATAAAAAAATTACAATCAAAACCTGTAGCCAACCATCAAGCGATGCTAAAGCAATTTACAAAGCATTAAACTATAAAAATAAAGCTTTTGAAAAAAACATATTGTGTTCCCCTGAGAATTAAATTTAAAAATCAACTGGCTTATTCTGTGCAAGTTGCGTTTTTAAATCTGCAAGTTGGGTTAACATTGAAACCTAATATCCAGAAAGCAGACTAAACTCCCTGCCCAACAGGTAGTTTTGCTCTTGCCTCAAACTGTCCCTATTAAACTCCCTTTTGCCTTTGGTAGTCAACTAAATCGAAGTGTATTTGTCACCTTCTGTTTTTGCTGTAATGACTAATTGATTTTATGCCAGTTTGTGATTTTCGTTGTTTCCTCAACCACAATAAGGACATTTATCACTAAGCTTAATATTATAAATTTTTCATCTGGAAATTACTATCAGAATTCGCCTTATAAACCAGTTTTCAGTTATGATAGTGTGCATATTAAAATTGGACCATAGGTAATAGTGCGATGATTTTTTCCATTGTAGTTTAATTGGAATATTGAAAATCGCCTTCCAATTTTGTGATTGAACTTCCTCCGATAAACACTTTAAAATCTCCGATCTCAGCTTCCCATTTTCTATTGGCCGTGAAATATTCGATAGTTTTTTCATTGATTTCGAATGTTACTTTCTTAGTTTCATTTGGTTGCAATTCGATCATTTCAAATCCTTTAAGCTCTTTTACGGGACGAGTTACACTCCCTATTAAATCTCTGATATACAATTGAACTACTTCTTTTCCTTTGACTTTCCCAGTATTTTTTATAGTCACAGAAACTTCTATTTTACCATTTTTATTAAATGAAGGGGATGATAATTGTAAATCAGCGTATTCAAATTTAGAATAACTGAGTCCGTGACCAAAGGCGTAAAGTGGCGTATTTTTCTCATCGATATAGTGAGACCAAAACACACTTTCCGGCTCATTCATAACAGGTCTTCCGGTATTTTTAAAATTATAATAAATAGGAACCTGGCCTACATTCCGTGGAAAAGTCATTGGTAGTTTTCCACTTGGATTATACTCTCCATATAACACCTCAGCAATTGCATTTCCGCTTTGTGTTCCTAGCTGCCAGGCTTCAACTATTGCAGGAATGTTTTCATCAGCCCAAGGAATAGCTAAGGGGCGACCATTAGTTAAGACCAAAACTATATTAGAATTTACTTTATAGACAGCTTCCAGCAATTCTTGCTGTACTCCAGGCAGGCCAATGTCAGTTCGACTCCTTCCCTCACCTGATTGTAAACCGTGTTCTCCCAAAACCATAATAACAACATCAGCATCTTTGGCAGCAGCGATTGCATCGGCA
>JBDNIP010000894.1:0-2289 GCA_041688245.1 Algoriphagus sp. | reverse complement strand
CAAGCGTAGGGCTTATCCAGCAGCTCGAAGACGAGGACAGACAAACCATCTTCAAGCTCATCGACAAGATGCTCACCAACAAAAAATTTAAAGACTTTTTCCAGAAAAATGTAGCTGCGCTGTAATGTAAAAGCAAAAACCCGGACTTGCCGGGTTTTTCTTATTTCGATTTAGTATTATCAGGTCAACTTTATAACCAGAACAAAAAGACCAACCACCACTATAAGACCAAGTAGGATGTTCGAAAAACCATGCATGATGATTTCCGATTTCTGGCTCCCTTTTCTTCCGCCCCACATTTCCTTAAAACTTATAATATCTCTCCCCCTTACTTTGTGGATCACCGCATATACTACCCATTTTGTAAAGGCTCCAACAAACTCGAAGAACACCGAACCTATTATACTATCAATCATTTTCCTAATTTTTATCCTTTTTCTCGATAGCCTTGGCACCTCCAGAGGCTGCTTTTATAGAGTAATCAACCTGCCTAGAATACACATAGTTAAACGCTTTATTTGCCCACCCTCTTACCTGATGACCTGCTCTATATAAAATTTTATTTACATTCGTTCATCTCAGCATGCTGCTAAACTGAGAAGCACCTAACCCGCTAACCCGAGCAACTTTGTAATACGGAATAACAGTTAACAAGGTGTTGACTCCTGCATCCGTCACCTCTCCTCTTCCAACACCGAACCCTTCCAAATTAGTCCTGTTACTACCCAGCTGGAATGTCGAAACATAAGCATTATCTACTGTTTCGTAAAGAGTATTCCCTACAGTACTTATAGGAAAAGGCATATCACCAATCTTTTCTTTCAATTTCCCCGCTGCATTCGGCTCAAAACCTGACAATTCACCTGGCCAACTATTAAAATTTATGTCCGCATTTGAAAAAACATCATACCACGGAAGATCTTTGCTAAAATCGTTAGTAACATCCTGAATGCTTGCCCCAACGTACCTATGATTATCATCAGAAATATCTTCCTGAGATTTAACTTCGTTCATCCAAACATATTCATTTGTGTCTTCATTGATCACCCAGTCAAATGCACCATCCGGATCGATACGGTTTAGAGGATTATTTTGCACATAATTATACGGAGATAGCCATTCTCGTTGGTCTGCCAACGGATCCACAACACTCCATCTTCCAATACTTGCATTCCCGATACGCTTCGCTATCGGGACAGGCTATACATCCTCGCACCGAAGTCATAGTACTGTAGGCCGTTTTCTTCGATAAGTTCCTTACCGTTGTACAAGAACTTATTTACCTTGACCCCTGCATATTGGTAGCCCAAGCCCATAAGCTCCAAGCCCCAAGGCTTCCCGATATCGCTTCGCTCATCGGGACAGGCTCCGTGGGTCTCTTGAACCAGCAATGATCCGGTACTGAGGATTCGGAAGTTGTCGAATCATACATCTTGGGATGTTTCATTCACTACAATACAGCCATTCTTTTTGATCGCTAGCTTTTCTTCGAGGACTTCATGCTGATTGGCGGCGTTGCGAGAGGGGACTTTCTTTCCTACTTCGTAGCGGTTGCTGTCTTCATCATATAAGGCATAGATCAGATAGGCTTCCGGCACTTCCCCCGTATAGTTATCAGCGATTTTATGAGTCTGGTTTATTTTAGCTATTTGAATCTAAAATCGAGCTTGTAATCATTAAGCCAGGGGATTTTTGGTGGTATGTTTTGGTTTTCGAGCTGCGGCGAGATGTTGTGATATTTATCTTTGATTCCCAAGGTTTCATGATCTCCGTACAAGGTTACGATGATCTTGTCATCTTTGATACGGACATCACCTTCCGTATTCGTGAGGACCTTTTTGGAGAGCATCGCTGCAGTCCACTTGCTGTAGGGTTCGTGGAGTTTTTTTCTGAGCCCCTATGCTGCCGCCTGAGTCAGCAGCGCCAGTGACTGTCTTCGGTATCTGATGTTGAGGTTGAATGTCGAGGCTCTGTTCCATCCCATATCTTCCTCGAAGTTGAAAAATTCCTCTGTGTTCCATCTTTTGGAGTATACATTTGACAGCAGGTGTGCGGAGTCTTTATCCGAGGTGGTAAGAAAAGCTTTATAGACCTCCTGCTTTCAGGGAACTGCTTCTTTTTGGGTGATCAGCCTGAAGTCGGCAGAGGAGTTACTGAATCCAAACCCAGTCTCAGCTACCGAGAATCCCGGCCAGAGCTCTTTGTAGTCGAGGTTTTGGATACGAGTGTTGATTCTTTTTGTACTGGATGCCGGCATGAGTACATCCAATGATTGCGAACTGAGGAAGT
>JBDNIP010000893.1:0-2195 GCA_041688245.1 Algoriphagus sp. | reverse complement strand
TTATAAAGAATTTTGGCTTGTCTCATCGTTTATTTGTGCTTTGCTGCTTACAGGTGCTAATTCATGACCAAACATACCTAAGACTATATTGACCTTATCCAGATTCATATTGGTCTTCCCCTGTTCGATCTTCCGAACTACGGTTAGTGCTACGCCACTTCGCTCAGCAAACTCTTCCTGAGTCATTCCCAGCTCCTTTCTTCTTTGTTTTACAAATGTGGCCAATTGCTTCATTATATGAATTTAGATATAATTATCTGACGATTATCTTTAATATACGCAATTACATATAAATAAATGATTTATTACTGTACTATATGTGATTAAATATAATTTATCTCAATAAGATTAGTCAATTCTCAAATAGTCAGCAACCTATTCATTAGCCTTTTTCATAGTTCTAAATCTAAAAATTACGATAAATGGGAAATCAAGAATTGGAGAATCTCATACAATCCTTAGCAAGCGAATCAGGAATCAACCGACAGGTTTCTCGTCAAATTAAAAATCCACATTCGATTATAAAAAAACTCCACTCTGAATAAGTAGCAACCGACCGCTACAATTAAAGAAATTAATCAAAAAGAGTCTGACTTTAACACTTTCAAACTCATTTTATCTGATAGTTGAGATGGAAAAAAGCTCAAGCTATCCGAGCTTACATAAGACACATTCAAGAATTTCCTTCGCAATATACCGGATCTGAAAACTCGAATGAATGGATAAGCTGGGCGATGGAAAAAGCTGAATGGTATGATCCGGCTATTTCTAAAAGTGATCCACTTTTGAGCCCTTTTGGAGAATTTCACGAAGCATTATTGAACCAAATCAAACAGCTTGATCGATATTACATTGATAGATTGCTATTGTGCCCGAGATTTAAAATAAAAGCCCTTTCTATATTTCAATAGGAACTCATTACTCTTAACAAGTATGATCTATAAAAAAGTATTAGCCAGAATGTAATCTTTTTTGTGTAAACATTTTTGTTTATTTTTGTTGTATGGATTTGAAAATTCAAAGCATAAAGGGCCTTCACCCTGGGCTTTTCCTAAATAGGGAGCTAAAAAAGAGAGGTATCGCCAAAGGACCCTTTGCTTTATCCATTGGAGAATACCCCCAAACCATTAGTGCAATTACCCATGGCAAAAGAGGAATGAATACTTCTCTTGCCTTGAGGATTGAAGAATATTTGAATTTAGAAGAAGGCACCTTGATGATGCTACAAGTCTACTATGATATAAAACTGGAAAAAGAAAAAAGAAACAAGACACTTAAACCAGATTTAACTAAACTGAGCAAATCCCTCTTTTGGGATACAGAAGTAGAGAAAATAGACTGGATCTCACACAAAAGGTTCGTGATTGACCGTGTCAAGGAGCGGGGCAATGAAACAGAAAAAGAGGAAATAATTCGTTTTTACAATTTGCCAACTTTAAAGTTACCTTGATAATAAAGAGAAATATGGATACGCTTTATTGGAACACAGTCAATGATAAGCTTAGAGAAAGCCTCCTTTTGTTTATGGAGAATGAAATTTTTAACGATTTTAGACTGGTTGGAGGAACTTCATTAAGTCTTCAATTAGGTCACAGGCTATCTGTTGACATCGACCTCTTTACTGATGTGATGCACAAAGCGATCGATTTCGAAACCATAGATCAATTTTTAAGAAAGAATTTCAACTATGTATCCTCCCCTACCGATGTCTCGATAGGTTTTGGTAGATCTTATATTTTAGGCGAAAGTCGAAATGATTCTATTAAACTTGATCTTTACCAAACTGAGACATTCCTTGAGGAACCAATAATTAGGGAGAACCTAAGATTAGCAGGCATAAGAGAGATTGGGGCGATGAAAATGGATGTTATTCAACGAGGGGGGAGAAAAAAAGACTTCTGGGATATTCACGAATTATTAAATCGATTTTCAATAGATCAACTTATTACGCTGCACGAACTTAAATATCCATATATTCATGAAAAAAAATTATTAATTCATAATCTAACTGACTTTTCTAAGGCAGATGAAGAACCGGATCCAATATGCTTAAAGGGAAATTATTGGGAGTTGGTCAAGCTTGACATCATTGAGGAGGTAGAACAGTTATAACCCTACGCAGAAAAATCTTTTAATTCTTTGGCTACTTGAAATCGGTCAGTGTACCAAGGGTTCAAATCCTCCTTTTTACCGTT
>JBDNIP010000138.1:0-6260 GCA_041688245.1 Algoriphagus sp. | reverse complement strand
TCACTTTTCTTACGCGCTATTTTCTTGGAAGGACTTTCCTTTTCAATCACAAGCTTCAGTGCTTCCACTTCTTGTTCGATGGCTGCGATCACCTGATCCAACTCATTACGGAAAGTCTGGATTTCCAGCGTCAAGGCTTCTTGCTCCGCCACATCCGCATCCGTCACCAATGTCGTCCGTGGATCCAAGACCACCTTAAATTCCTCCTCCAAAACCGTTTCACCCGAAATCAATCTTGCCGTATAAACACCGGTAGCGACCATCGGCCCATTTCCGGTGTAAGCTTTTTTCGGGTCTTTGTTCCAACCGCCCTGGTGCATCATATTCCAACTGAAATGGTTCATTCCAGCCTTATTTGGAAGACCGCCTGAAGCTGGAGCTCCGGTGAATTCCGTAGACATATCTCGAGTAGAATCTACTTTGGCATCTTTTGGCGCATCGGCTTTGAATGTGCGGACAACTTGCCCTTTGCCATTCACCAATTCCAGTCGAAGTCCTTCCTGATTTTCTGCCAAATAGTAATCGAACTTTGCGCCAGCCCGAGGATATTCAGGACCATTGGTTTCCCGCCGTGCAGACATCATATTTCGGATGGTTGGCTTAGTGTCAAAGAAGACCATCGCTTGATTTCCAATCTCAGAAATTCCTCTCAAACTCATCAGATTATCCAAAATCCAAAATCCTCTTCCCATGGTGGACATCACCAAATCATCCTGATGAATCTTGATATCCGTGATCGGAGTGACTGGTAGATTGCTTTTGAAGGGCGTCCAAGTGCTGCCGTCATTTAGGGATATAAATAGGCCAAACTGCGTTCCTGCATAAAGGATTCCTTTTTTGGCAGGATCTTCACGAACGACCAAGGTCGGGAAATCTTCGGGAATTCCGTTTTTCCCATCCGTCAGCAAATTCCAAGTTTTTCCATAATCAGCAGTCTTGTAGATGTAAGGCTGATCATCGCCCAACAAATAACGAAGGATAGCCACATAGGCCGTTGCCGGATCATGTGGAGATGGCTCCACAGAATCCACTCGCCCACCTTTTGGCATCTTTGGCGTGACATTCTCCCAAGTCTTACCTCCATCTTTGGTCACGTGAACTGGTCCATCATTGGCGCCCACCCAGATCAAATCTTCCTGAATCGGAGATTCTCGAATGGCATAAATCGTACTGTAATATTCCTCGCCAGTGACATCTCGCGTGATCGGACTACCCGGAACCACCTGCTTATCTGGTTCATTTGCAGTCAGATCTGGAGAAATAATCTCCCAAGTCTTACCCTCATCCAAGGTCTTGTGCACATACTGCGAAGTATGATAAATCACTCCCGAATTATGCGGGGAAACATGAATCGGTGCCACCCGCTGAAATCTAAATTTCAGATCCTTTGGATTGTGACCGTAGCTATTGGAAGCGCCGACGTAATATTGCATTTCCTGACCCGTTCGCTTGTCATAGACTCCAAATCTTCCCTTGCAATTCGAATAGACGATATTCGAGTCACCCGGCTTAGGTACGGCAGGTCCGGTTTCGCAGCCTCCTGTATTGATGATGTAGGAATTGCTGCCCGCCTGCACGCTGATCGGTGGCATGCTTGGCACGGCAACCGTGCTGTAATTATCCTGCTGACCTGCATAGAGCCAATATGGATATTGATCATCTACTTCAACTTGATAGAGTTCGGCGGTAGGCTGATTAAACTGTGTGGACCAGCTGCCTCCATCGTTTTGGGTGATATTTGCTCCGCCGTCATTAGCTTGGATCCAGATCGTGGTATCGTTTGGGTTTTGCCAAATGTCATGATTGTCTCCATGCGGAGTGGAAAGGGACTTCCAGGTTTTGCCGCCATCGTAAGAGCGCTGAAAGCGGAGTGCATTATTATAAACCGTATTCGCGTCCTTCGGATTGGCGTAAATATTTGTGTAGTAAAAAGGGCGATTGGTCAAGTTGGAATTGTCAGAGACCAATTCCCAAGTCGCACCACGATCTGCCGAGCGGTACAATCCACCTTGCTTATCCGAAGCTTCAATATTCGCATAGACCACCGCAGGATCCGCTGGGGAAACTGCAAAATCAATCTTTCCAATCAATTTGGTCGGTAAGCCTTTGGTGAGTTTTGTCCAGGTCTTTCCGGCATCGGTAGACTTGTATACGCCACCTTCGGTCGAACCCGAAGTAATCGTCCAAGGCTTGCGCTCGCCACGCCAAGCTCCGGCATAGATCGTATTGGGATCATCCGGAGCGAGCTCCAAATCAGAAATCCCAAGACTATCTGAATGGAAAAATACCTTCTCCCAGTTCGCGCCGCCATCGACCGTCTTAAAAACTCCCCGCTCTGCATTCTTGGTAAAAGCCTGCCCAATCGCTGCCACATAGACAATATCCGGATTCGTGGGGTGAATCTCCACAGCGCCGATCTGTCCGGCATCTTTGAGTCCGATAAACTTCCAGGTCTTGCCTTCGTCTTCTGATTTGTAGACGCCCTTTCCCGTGATCACATTTGAGCGGAGACCATCCGAACCTGTACCGACATAGATGATCTTCGGCTGCGGCTGATAGACCGCGATCGCACCGATCGAAGGTGTAGGAAAGTAGCCATCCGAGATATTTCCCCAAGTGATGCCATAGTCTTCCGTCTTCCAAACTCCCCCACCGGTAGCTCCCATATAGAAATTTGAAGGTTTGGAATCTACGCCTTCTACAGCAGTGACTCGACCACCACGAAGGGGACCGACATTACGGAACTTATACGAATCAAGGAGCTGCGTCAGGTCTTGGGAAAAGCCAGACAGCGCAAATGAAAGAAATAGGACGGTAGTAAAAAGCTTCTTAAACATCAGAGTTGCGGTTAAGTAAATAATATAGGGGGAAAAATTCAGAAAAGTAATTGGAAATTACAGGAGTGGGAAAAAATCAAACCAAAGCCTGGTCTTGCCAGGAATTGAACTATCTGAAAAAAGAACCCATCTCAATGAAAAATCAGATCCATCTCCTTTGCTTGGGTTACCAACCAAGGTAAAACCCTAAAAAATACCCAGTACTGGATAATGTGGGTAAAGGATTTTGTGATTTTATTTTAACGACAGAAAAATAAACGTCCTAAAATCTGACCATTTATGGCGCTTAGCGATCCATATTAGCAAACTAAACATTAAAAAATGGCGCAAATAAATAAGTTATAAGCAAGCATAGCAGAACAACCGAGACAAATAATATTGACATCAAAAATGACGGCTAAAGAAAAACAAACAGAGTTCATAAAATCCTATCTCAAACTGACTCTTAAACAAAACGGTTATCAGACTTCTGGGCAAACTTGGTGGAAAGACAAAAGCGATTTTTTTAGTATAATTAATCTTCAAAATTATTCTTGGAACTCAAAAGAGTGTGTTGACTTTAGATTTATCATTGGTATTGCGTTAAAGGCGACCGTGAAAGACGAGCAAAAGAAAAAAGCGACCTATAACGACTTGACAACTCATCTTGACGAAGGAACAGTTTTGCCTGACAGAAAAATCGGAAACAATCAAGGCTATTCTATAACTGACAACACAAACTTTAACAAGTTCATAGTAGCAATGAAGACGGACTTTGAAACATACATTCTACCAGGACTTGAAGAACCGAAAACATTAGCCGATTGTATTAAATTTTACGAACAATTTCCATTTTAGGGCGAAAATTTGAAAAGAGTGATTGCTCAAAATAAACTTATAGCATTATGACGATAAGAATGCCAGCCTTTAACAGCAGCTACCCAAAAGTGGCGGTTCAGTGCACCGCAGACACATTTTTGGTTAATCAAACAAACAAGTACCGATCAAGATTCAGCCCAATTTGCAAAATGAAGTTACCTGAAAATGAAAAGTGACAGAATGGTGTAAAAGATGTAAAAATAATTTCGTTTTAGAGAAAATAAGAGAAATGAGCCGGGAAATTTTAACCCTATTTGTAAACGAACGTTAATTGAATCATGAAAGAATCCCTAATAAAAGCAGTATTTACCCTGACTTTGTTGTTTGGGGTGTTGCTCTCTTTACTTGCGCAAAATCATTTTCCCTCCCAAATATGGCACAAAGGCAATATCTATGGCACAGATAGGCAGACTTATGCAGGCCTGGTAAAATATGATTTGGAAAATAATTTAATTCAATTGCAAACTGAGACTATTTCTACCTTTACAGCCTCCAATGTCAGTCATTTTGAAATTCATAACGCAACAAATGATGGGATAAGAAGTTTCTATAGTCTTCCTTATAAGCAAAATGGCAATAATGAAACGCTAGTTTTCTTTGAAGTCCTAACAGAGGGCAATGATATTGCGCTTTTCTGTAGGGAATACATTGAGACTTATTACAATAATTTAGGGACTAGAGGGTGGGTAAGTAATCATATAATGGGGGCTCAGAAATTTACCGGATATCGCTTGGCTTTTAATTATTACTTTTTCAAAAATGGACGAATAGAGCGCTACAGCCTCAAGCGTAAAGATTTATTTGCCATGCTTCCGAGACACGATGAAGAAATCGATCTTTTCATGAGAAAAAACAGCCTGGAGCACGACAGGCGCAGGGATTTGATTAGAATTACCGCCTATTACAACGAATTGCAGCATTAATTTATATGTGAAAACCGCTTATTCTAGTCTCCAACAACGATGGCATTACCTCCTGAAAGAGTCGAACCTTTTTGGGATTAATACCTTTTATTTATTCTGGATTTGTAATCCTTTACAACCACTGGTTCAACACCTTCAGGGTTGCCATTTCTAATCATCGATTTCCTAAGCCCCCGCCCCGATAGCTATACGGGGTCACCGGGGGCTATTCATGGTTCGATCCTTTCAGGATCGTAAAATAGTTATTTTGAAATTCGCAACTGAGATTAATCATTGATAGATCACTTCGTGGTCGGAAAGTAGAATAGATTGTACCAACATTCACCGATCATTTTATTAGTGATCCCAAAACAATCATCATCAAACCGTTTTGGCGAACCCCCACCGCGCCGAGGTGTCTAACCTTTTGCGTGAAGAATTGGGCTAAAGCCCAGCGAGGTTATCCATCATTTGGTTGCCTCCAGCCAAAGCAGGAGGCAATTCAACAGCCCGTTCATCGCAATTCCCAAAACAATCACCATCAAACCGTTTTGCTCCCCCCGCTTGGTTTAGAAAAAGCATTTGACCTAGCCTAGCGAAAAGGTTACTTTGGTCCATACCCGTCAGAAAGTAGCCAAGCAACTTCAGATCATAATCCACAGCGATTTGCATCATTACTTAAAATCACTTTTTATTAATCATTTTATACCTCCTAGGGTATAGAGCTGAATCAAAAATCATTTTTATACCCGAAAAGGTATAGTATATGAATTTAGCCAAATTCAGCAAAGAGTAAAGAGCCGCTGTGAAGTTATGGTAACCTGAATTTGCGCTCAAAGCCGGTGTAGGGCTGCGATTTCTAAGAGATCTTGAACAGGGTAAAAAAACTTTGAGAATGGACAAAGTAAACCAAGTCCTTCAAATGTTTGGACATAAACTAGGCCCTACAGCTGATACATCAGATGAGAAAGACCCCATATCAACATTTAATCCTTAACCCTCTTCCCACATATACCTATTTTTTGAACTAGAGACTACCGGATTGCCTGGAAACTATAAAGGGATTATGCATGTCTTGAATGGCTTAAATAATAGGAATTTGATTTTGACCTCAAAGGCGGTAGCTCGCTATCAAAATTTGAACTGTCGAAATAATCCTTTATACAGTAGGATGAGGGTTAAGCCAAAATGATGGGGATGGGAAGTCGGAAAAGTAATTGGAAATTACAGGAGTGTAATCTTTACCAATCACAAGCACGATCCTTTTGCAAGTGTGCCTGCTTAAAACCTTTTCACAAATCTCTCTGTTAACTTCCACTATGTCTTCTAAGAAATTAAAACTCATACTGATTTTCGTATTTTTTTCGGGTCAGGCGATTTCCCAAAACTTCATCAAGAAATATATCAATGGGATCATAAATGATACCTCAGATATCAGCAAACCGCAATTTCTGATCTACCCTACCGTTGCATTTGCGCCTGAGACCAGCTGGGAAATTGGATTTTCATCCCTGCTGGTTTACTACGCCAATCGGGATACCACAAACCGACTCAGCGAAATCAGCGGCTTTACGTTTATTACCCTGCAAAACCAATATGGGCTTTGGTTTGATCATGCCATCTATTCTGACCGCGATAAGTGGTTTTCCCTTGGGCGGATCAG
>JBDNIP010000137.1:0-7641 GCA_041688245.1 Algoriphagus sp. | reverse complement strand
TCACCACCCGAGAGTTGATGGGGCATTTTGTCCAGTGCATTGTCTAAGTCAACTAATCTGAGTACTTCAGTCATTCTCAACAGGATTTTTGATTTATCCGTCCACCCTGTTGCCTTCATCACAAAGGCTAAGTTTTCAGCTACAGTTCGATCGGTGAAGAGTTGAAAATCTTGAAAAATGATTCCAATTTTTCTTCTTAAAAATGGGATTTCTTTTGATTTGATTGATCCAAGATTGTATCCTGCAACTTCAACAATACCGGATTTTAATTCTAAATCTGCATAAAGGGTTTTGAGCAATGAGCTTTTTCCACTTCCCGTTCTACCAATCATAAAAACGAATTCATGTTGTTCTACCGAGAAGTTTACATTGGATAATACAGAATTTAATCCTTGAAAAATAGTGGCTTGGTGAACCTGAAGGATAGGCTGTGTTGAGAAGTCCATTTAATTAAAGCTCTAATTTTTGCAATTTTCCGAAAGAAAGACCTATGATTAACGCCTCCAATTCTTTTTCCTTGCCCTGCAAACCAAATTTCTCCATATTTTTCAAAGGACGATCAGCTCTGAAATAAGCTATTAAAACAAAATTGACATCCCGAATTTGAATGTAATCAGGAATTTTGGCTTTGCCTTTGACTTTGATGATGTACATAGTGAAAAGGGGAATGGAGCTAAATAATCGTAGCCAAATAAGATTTATTTACCTGATGCTTTAGCGTGGTCAGCTAGAAAGGTGGCAAGACCTGAATCAGTTAATGGATGGTTTAATAGTCCTGTAATCACCTTGAGAGAGCAAGTGACCACATCGGCACCTGCCTCAGCACACTTTATCAAGTGTATCGAGTGACGAACAGAAGCAGCTAAAATTTCCGTTCCGAAATCGTAATTTTGATAAATGCGAACAAGTTGGTCAATCAATTTTAGACCATCATAAGAGATGTCATCTAATCTGCCAATAAATGGTGATACGTAAGAGGCTCCTGCTTTTGCTGCTAGTAGCGCCTGGCCTGCAGAGAAAATTAAGGTGCAATTCGTTCGGATACCTTCACTTTGAAAGTATTTGAGTGCTTTCAATCCGTCTTTGATCATCGGGATTTTCACTACGATTTTATCGTCTATTTTTGCGAGCTCTAATCCTTCTTTTACCATTCCAGTAAAGTCAGTTGAGATTACTTCAGCACTTACTTTGTCATCTACAATATCACATATGGCTTTGTAGTGAGCTTTTACATTAGCATTGCCATTGATGCCTTCTTTAGCCATCAATGATGGATTAGTAGTGACTCCATCCAGAACACCTAAATCATAGGCCTCACGAATTTCAACAAGATTAGCGGTATCAACAAAGAATTTCATAGCGTTTCAGGTTTGATTATCTGCTAGTAAAGGTAGCTAATTAATCAGGAATCGAAACTGGGAACAACTGGATTCAAAAAAGTATAATAAAAAAGAAGCGGCATCGCACCGCTCAACTACTTACCCTTGCTTCCTTCCAGACCTGGGGGATTCAGCAGGAGCTGGTCGTGCCGCTAAGTCACAAATGTAGATTAACATTTTATCGAATCCAATCTCTGTCTTGGGATTTCAAGCTACTGCCACATCTACGACTGATAATCAGGCGAATTAATTTGAATCAGCCGGGTTTTAGATACATTTAATATGTAAAATCTGGGGTAATTTGATTGACCTAGTTTGTTTTGGATAGCTGCATCTGAAATTCTAAGGCAGAGCAATGGATAAATTCGTCAGAAGCCAAGTCTTCAAAAATTTCTTCATCAAAATTTATTTCTGTTTTCTCAATTTTCCCATCTGGATGTACGATTAATTCTACACCGGTGTAATCACTTGGATTTACTTGAACTAAAACTTGGTAGTCGTCAAAAACTCGCTTGAAATATTGTGGAAATGCTTTTGCCATGAATAATTAGAATTTTTTGCCACAAATCTGAACAAAATTTAATTATCAATTTGAGTTACTGGAAGTAATTTAGTATGATATTATTGATTGGTTCTCGGGTGGTTCTGACTCGATCAAAAACAAAAAAGGCCTGAGCAAGCATGTCTTTTTCAGTATAAGTCTGAGGGGATTTGATTTTTTGGTTTTCTACCAAGAAAAGCGGTCCACAAGGCCCAATAATCGTATAACCATTACGATTTCTACGAATCTTTAACTCCAAATTTTCTCCATCAATAAACTCCATTCTAGCATTTCCCCAAAACCAACTGCCTCTACCACGTGCGTCCTGTAGCTTTGACTCTTCGTCTATAATTCGAACATTCCTGACCATCTGCTGATTTCGATTGAAGAAAAATCGGAACACTCTTCCTTCAGATTTGAATTCGGCATATCGGAATCCCGGGTCAACATCCAATTGAGATTCAGCTCCAGATTCGGAAAGGAATTTGATTTCGTTCAGATTGGTATTCCAGCCTGGTTTGCTTTGGCCCAAAACTGCAAGAGAGCTTAGAATAAAAAAAATTAAAACTAGTGTTAGGTTTTTCATAGCATCATAGGTGGGGTTAATTTTAATACGACATAATAGATTTTTAAGTTTATGAGACCCTTGTTTATCAATGAATCTTTTTAAAACCTTGAAATTTTTCATAAAAAAATCAAAAGATGCTTTGCAGTTTGTGATCCCTTTCTAAATTTGCAAATCAATTATGAAGACACTAACAAACAATTTTTGGTTTTGGCACTCCTTTTCGACTATCAGAGAGGTACAGAAAGCTCTTTTCTAAAAATTGTTTAATGACATATTTAGAGGCTTACTGGATTTCCGGTAAGCCTTTTTTCATGAAAAATTCTTAAAAATGACACAAGCCAAATTCTCAATCTTAACTACCCATCGCAAGCGTCTGGCGGATACCATTACTCCTGTGAGTATCTATCTACAGATCAGAGATCGGTTTTCTAACCCCATATTACTTGAGAGTTCCGATTATCATGGTCATGAAAATAGCTTCTCATACATCTGCTTCAATCCGCTAGCTACTTTCTCTTTCAATGCCGGTCGCGTAACCGAGTCACTCCCCTTTGGAGAGTCCATGACTTATGAAGTGAGCCAAGAAGACTCCTTGATGGATTCACTTAGGGCTTTTGGGCGAAAGTTTGATGTGTCACCCGATAACCTCAAATTTAGCTCAAATGGATTATTTGGATACATTCAATATGATACAGTCGCTTATTTTGAAGATATTGAGCTGAAGAATACGACTCCAAATCAAGTACCCATGATGCAGTATTCGGTGTACCAAAATGTCATCGTAGTCGACCATTATAAAAATGAACTCAACCTTCTGGAACACAGCATTACTGGTGCAGACAGCCCAATGTTGATCGAAGAGATTGAGATGCTTCTCAACAGCAAAAATATTCCTGCCTACACATTCAAGAAAGTAGGGGAGGAGATCTCAAATTATACTGACGAGGAGTTTTTGAAGATTCTCAATCAAGGCCGAGAGCATTGCTTCCGAGGAGATGTATTTCAGATTGTTCTTTCAAGGAGATTTACCACCGAATTTAAAGGTGACGAATTCAATGTATATCGTGCTTTAAGGTCAGTCAATCCTTCACCCTATTTGTTTTACTTTGATTATGGTTCTTTCAAGGTTTTTGGTAGTTCTCCAGAAGCTCAGATTGTTGTGAAAGGGAATAAGGCCACGCTTTACCCAATTGCAGGTACATTTAGGAGAACAGGAAATGATCAAGAAGACGCTGTTCTGGCAAGACAACTTTACGATGATCCTAAAGAAAACTCAGAGCATGTTATGCTGGTGGATTTAGCAAGAAATGATCTTTCTAGAACTTCAGAGGAAGTCAACGTGGAAGTATTTAAAGAAATCCAATATTATTCGCACGTTATACACTTAGTATCTAAAGTAATAGGAAAACTTCCCGATGATATCAATCCACTTCAATTAGTTGCAGATACCTTTCCTGCGGGGACGCTTTCAGGTGCTCCCAAATATAAAGCTATGCAACTGATCGATAAGCTTGAAAATAGTAGCAGGCAATTCTATGGTGGAGCAATTGGTTTCTTGGGATTCAACGGAGATTTTAATCATGCCATTTTAATCCGCTCATTTGTATCAGAAAATAATACGCTTCGATTCCAAGCGGGAGCGGGAGTAGTAGCTAAGTCAACGATCCCATCCGAGCTTCAAGAAGTAGCCAATAAGCTCGAGGCGCTACGTGTAGCGTTAAGGGCTGCTGAGAATATCTAGGTTCTAAGGTGTGAATGTTAGAAATTTTCAAAGTGGAGGAAGTTGATGAAGGAATTCGAAATTTAAAATTGAGGAATGTCAAAGTTACCAGTTTTGAGGAATTGGTGATTTGGCAAAAAGCTATCGAAATCGGTATTGAGATTTATAGTTTAGCAGATTTGTCAGCTCTGAAAAATGATTATAAATCAAGAGATTGGTTGGTTCAGTAATTTCAATTTCAAATAACATTTCCGGAGGCTTCGAATATAATAATAGGATGCAATTCGTGGGATTCCTTGGATATGCTAAGGGATCAGCTGCTGAACTTCGAAGTCAATTGGGGCACTTCTAGTCAAAGTACAAAGAGTGGCAGATGAATATTATGTAAGAATTAAAAAAGAGTTTTCACTCTTTCTAAACAAATTCAAGCATCGATAACCTACTTGAGAAATAATAAAGACGTAAAATAAAATTAGAAGCAAGTTGGTTAGATCAAACCTTCCAACTATCAAACTTTCTAATTTTCAAACCTTATAACATGAAAATACTCGTCCTCGATAATTATGATTCATTCACTTACAATCTGGTATATATTTTACGCCAGTTGGGATATGGATCACAAATGGATGTCTTCCGTAATGATAAAATATCATTGAATGAGGTTGATGCATATGATAAAATATTGCTCTCTCCCGGTCCTGGAATTCCTGAAGAAGCTGGGATTATGCCCGACTTGTTAAAAAGGTATTCTCCAACGAAGTCTATTCTGGGTGTTTGTCTTGGACATCAGGCTATCGGGGAGGCTTTTGGTGGAGATCTCACAAATCTTTCTGAAGTTCTTCATGGTGTTTCCTCTAAAGTAACCGTCAATCAGGATTTACTCTTTGAAGGCATTCCCGAGACATTTAATATTGGAAGATATCATTCGTGGGTCATTAATGAAGCTACTCTTTCGAAGGACCTTGAAGTTATCGGCCGTACTCCAGACAAGCAAATAATGGCCGTTAGACATAAAAAGTATGATGTACGAGGAGTACAATTTCACCCCGAAAGTATCCTCACAGAGAATGGTGTGTCAATTATGAAAAACTGGTTGACAACGAAGCAAAATCCCATTAGTCTAATCTTATGAAAGAAATCTTAAATCAATTGATAGCGCATCGGACGCTCAGTCAAGAACAAGCCAAGGAGGTTTTAAAAAATATTGCTACAGGAGCGTATAATTCAAGTCAGATTGCTGCCTTTATGACGGTTTACTTGATGCGAAGTATTACAGTGGGTGAGTTGCGGGGATTTCGAGATGCAATGCTTGAGCTTTGTGTTCCGGTGGAAATTACTGAATATGACGCTATGGATCTTTGTGGCACCGGAGGAGATGGAAAAGACACCTTTAATATATCCACGCTGTCTTCATTTGTTGTTGCAGCCGCTGGTCAAAATGTGGCTAAGCATGGCAATACGGGAGTCTCCTCGATTTGTGGATCATCTAATCTTCTGGCATATTTTGGTTATCAATTTACTGACAGCATGGATGAAATCAAGCGTGGACTGGACGATGCTGGAATCTGTTTTCTTCATGCGCCGCTTTTCCATCCGGCAATGAAAAACGTCGCGCCGATCAGAAAAGAACTTGGTGTAAAGACCTTCTTTAATATGTTGGGACCAATGGTCAACCCCAGTTTGCCACGTAAACAATTAGTGGGTGTATTCAGTCTAGAACTTGCGCGATTGTATGGATACTTATACCAAGAAACGGAAGGAAGATTCTCAATTCTTCATACACTAGATGGTTATGATGAAATATCGCTTACAGGTCCTTTCAAGATGATTTCAAATACAGGTGAGCGCTTGATTAATCCTGAGAATATTGGTTTTAATAAGTTAGAGCCTGAAGGTATTACTGGCGGAGAAACAATTGAAGAATCTGCCAAAATATTTGAAAATATTCTTAAAGGTAAAGGAAGTACAAGTCAAAATTCAGTTGTGATAGCTAACTCAGCAGCAGCTTTAGTCACAGCTAGAGAAGGACTGGGCTTTCCTGAGGCTATTTCAATTGCTGAAGAATCTTTATTAACGGGAAAAGCCTTGAGCGTTTTCAACGTTTTAGTAAATCCCAAAACCTCAATTTCTATCGCTTAAATATTGAATATGAATATTTTAGATCAAATTATTGCTAATAAATTTCTTGAAGTAGCTGAGCGTAAAAGTTTGGTTCCAGTAAAACTATTGGAGCAGAGCATTTTCTTCAACAGTAAAGTTGTTTCGATGAAAAAGTACGTCACCAATCCGGAGAAGACAGGAATTATTGCCGAATTCAAACGAAAATCTCCTTCCAAGGGAATGATTAATTCTGCTTCGAAGGTTGAGACAGTGAGCATAGGATATATGCAGGCCGGTGCTTCTGCGCTTTCCATATTAACTGATTCCAACTATTTCGGGGGAAGTTCAGAGGATTTGAAATCAGCGCGTCACTACAATTTTTGCCCAATTTTGCGCAAAGACTTTGTTGTGGATGAATATCAAATTGTTGAAGCAAAATCCACTGGTGCTGATTGTATTTTATTGATTGCAGCAGCTTTGGAACCTGAGAAGCTGAAGTCCTTGGCCTATTTTGCAAAAAGTCTTGGGCTTGAGGTGCTGATGGAAGTGCATGACGGAGAAGAATTGGATCGGAGTCTTTGCGATGCTTTGGACATAGTGGGAATAAATAATCGAAACTTAAAAACTTTCGAAGTATCGCTTCAAACTTCCTTAGACTTAGTCAATCGAATTCCTTCCGACTTTTTGAAAATATCAGAAAGTGGGATTTCTGATCCTGAGACATTGATCCAATTGAGAGCTGTGGGTTTTGATGGATTTTTGATTGGGGAAAATTTCATGAAATCTGCAAGACCAGAGCAAGCTGCCTATAATTTCATCAAAGAATATAAAAAATTGATTGTTGAGTCAATGCTTAGTAAAGCCTAATGGAAATCAAAGTTTGTGGAATGCGTGAGTTGGAAAATGTGCATCAATTGGTTGAAGAGATTCGGCCAGATTGGATAGGACTAATTTTTTATTCTAAATCTCCTAGATTTGTTTCTGATGAATACAGCTCAGTTTTATCTAATTTGCCAATTACTAAAGTAGGAGTTTTCGTAAACGAAACTGAAGAAACAGTGCTTAGAAAAGTCGAAGCTTTTGATCTAAAAGTAATTCAACTTCACGGTCAGGAATCAATAGAATTTGTAGAGCGGCTTTTTGCGAAAACTTCTTTAGAAATCTGGAAAGTTATTTCTATCAAAAAAGAACTTGATTGGGAATCAATGCGGGGATATTTACCATTTGTGAGCAAATTTTTATTTGATACAGCTTCGCCAAAGCACGGAGGTACAGGTCAAAAATTTGATTGGAGCATTTTGGAAACTTATCCTTTCGACAAAGGCTTTCTATT